>CAJAHV010000343.1 GCA_903939555.1 uncultured Alphaproteobacteria bacterium
CAGCGCGCCGCCCCGGGCGATGATGCCGATCGACCCCTTAGCCCGGACATTGCCGACATCGGCGGTACCGGCCGATTCGACGAACAGCAGGAAATTACCAGCTGGCCCGGCAAGCGGATTGGTGATGCCGGTATCGATATTGCCGGTCCTGATCACCGGCCCGGCCGCCGTGGCCGCCGTTGTTGCCGGCGTTGTTGCCGGCGTTGTTGCTGGCGTTGTTAACGGCGTTGTTGCCGGCGTTGTTGCCGGCAGGGCGGCGCGCAGGAAGATCGAATCGGCAGCGCTGAGCGCGCCGGCGGTGATGTTGCCGACTGCGCTGATGCGGATATCGGCTTCGGAGCGGACATCGCCGATCCGGACATCGCCGGTGCCGTCTGCCCCGGCGCGCGCGGTAATCGAGACACCACCCGACGCAACGATCGAGCCGGCGGTCAGATCACCAAGCGACGTCAGCGCCACCGCCCCGGCAGCAGCGATATTGCCGATGATCAGCGCGCTATCGACGCTGATCGACAGCGGCCCGCCGAGCGACAGATCACCCAGCACCTGCGAATCGGCATCGAGCACCGAACCGAGCGCGGCGGTGACCGTGCCCGAAATCCGGATGCCGTCGGTCGCGGCAGCCTTGAAAATGCCGGTGGTGACATCGCGGTCGATGACGATATCGCCCGCCATCGGCACCGGATCGGCTGCGAACAATGCGGTGTAAACGGGGTTGCCGGCAGCATCGAAGCTGATCAGCCCGCGTTGCGCCGCCGCGCCGATGAACACCCCGCCGGCAAGCGGCGTTGTCAGCGTGCCGCTGGTCACCCCTGTGCCGGCAAGCAGCACGATCCGGCTGCCCGCCGTGACCGTGCCGGCAACGATGCGTCCCGCCGAAATCACCCCGGCGGCACCGTTGGCAGCAACATTGCCGAGGCTGACATCGCCGCCGGCACCAATAAGCACGTCCCCGCGCCCGCCCGGAACGGCAGCGGCGGGGCCGGCAGTGCTGGTAGCAGCAGCACTGGCAGCAGCAGTGCTGGTACCAGCGGCAATGTCGCCGCTATCGACCCGGCCGCCGCTGCGCAGGAACAGCCGGTCACCCACGCTGATCGTGGCGGTGCGCACACTGCCCGCCCCCGCGAGCCGCGCATCGCGCCCGGCGCGGATCGTGCCCGCCACAATATCGGTATCGGCATCGAGACCGATATCGACCCCGGCGCGGATGTTGCCGAGCGCCAGTGCGGCGGCATCGATGAACAGGCTGCTCGACGCATCGATGCTGCCACTGCTGAAGCGGCCGGTCGCGGCAGCGGAGAAACCTCCGGTGACGACCGGCCCACCGACGCCAATATCACCCGCCAACCGAAGCGGCTTTGCCGCCGACTGAAGCGGCGTCAGATCAAAGCCCGCGGGCGGCGACAAGGGCGAGATATCGGCCGACAGCAGCGCCGCCATCGCCGCATCGGCAAGCGTGACACTGCCGCCGACGGTCAACCCGCCGGTGGTGATGCCAGTGCGCGCCAGCACAGCGAAATCTCGGTCGGTCGCTACCGCGCCGGTGGTGATGGCGCCCTGCTGCGACAACAGCCCGACATTGCCGCGTGCCGCAATCGCCCCGGTGGTGATGCTCCCGCCCAGGGTGGCGAGCCCGATCTGATAGCCGGCCTGCGGGTCGGCCGCCGCCGCCGTGATGCCGGCATCGAGCGCTGCCGTGATGATGTCTGCCGGCGTTCCCGGTGCGGCATCGACGCTGATCTCCAGCGAATTGCCGGCGCTGATCGTTGCCGCGCGGATGGTGCCGCGGCTGTCGAGTTTTACATTACCGTCACCACGCAGCGCGCCGACCGTGATCGCCGCATCGGATACCAGTTCGATCGCGCCGGCAGCAGTAACCGCGCCCAGCGTCAGGCCATTGCCCCGCGCCAGCACGGCACCCCCGGCTTGCAGACCATCGCCGGACAGCGCCGCCGCGGCGCGCAGGCGGACAGCGCCGCCACTGCGGACCAGCGCCAGTTGCACGGTGCCGCCATCGATATCGACGCGCGTGGCTGCGTCCAGCGTGCCGCTGATGCGGGCAAGGCCAGCACCGGCGAGCCGGAACTGCCCCGTCGTCACCGATCCGCCGATAAGCACATCGCCCGGCAGCGCCGCCGGTGCCGCCGCCAGCAGCGCGGTATAATCCCGGCCACCCTTGCCATCATCGGCAATCAGCCCGGCCTGGCCGGCATCGCCGATAAACACCGTGCCGCTGCGGCCGGTGCTGATCGCGTCGGTTTTCACCGATCCGCGCGCCAACAGCACCGCCACGGGCCCGGCCGCAATCGCCCCGGCGACCACCGAGCCGCCGCCGGCAACCAGCCCAAGCAGCCCCGGCGTGCTGACCGCCGCCACCGTGACACTGCCGCCCGCCATGATGCTGACGTCACCCAGTGCCAGCACCGCAATGGCGCCGGTGCCAATGTCGCCGGTGGCAGCGATGCGGGCCGGGCCGCTGGTGGTGGTGATGGCCCCGGCAGTAATGGCGCTGCCGACCAGATCAATACCAGTGCCGGCACGCAGCGCGCCGGTGGTGATCCGTCCCGATGCGTCGATGTCCAGCGCCGCCGCTGCGGTTACGTCATTAAGGCTAATGGCGTTGCCACCGGTGAACGACAGGCCGGCTGCCGCCCTGACCGGCGATGATAGCGTAATGTCGCCGCTGGCGCTGATGATACCCGCACCGACGGCGATTGTGCCGGCTACCGCCGGCGGCGTCGTGAAGATCGTATCGACAATGCCAAGGCCCGCGGTCGCGGTCAGCGTGCCGCCGACAGCGATCGCACCGGCATCGGTACCCAACACGACATTGCCGGTGCCGGCAATCGTCGCGTTGCCGGTGATGGCGATGCTGCCCGCCACGGCCATCAGGCCACTGCGCGACGGCAGACGGCCCGGCGCAGCGCCGGAGACGGCAATATCGACCGAGGCCAGCGTCACATCGCCAGAGGTGGCTAAGACCAGCGCACGGCCCCGTTGCGTGGCGCTACCGGTGGCAAGGCTGGTCAACGATGTCGTGCCGGCGGTAAAGCGGCTGACAGCGCCGGGCACCGAATGCGCCTCTGCCACGGCCAGCACCTCGCCGCCAGCGGCCGTACCAGCCACTCCGCCACCGCTGGCGCCTGCCATACCGCCGCTGGCGTTGGCCGTCGCGGTAATGGCGCCCGCCACCGTGCCGATGCCGCCGTTCAGCACGAACCCGGCGCTGCCGCCGAGCGCGTTGCCGCCGTTGCCGCCTGCGGTCGTACCGGCACCACCGGCACCGCCGCGGCCACTGGAACTGACCGTGACACTGGCAAAATCAAAGCTGCCGACAAGCGCGCTGGCGGTCACATTGGTGCCGCCAAAGGCCAGGGCGCCGCCCTGGCCAAGCCCGCCGGCGCCGCCCGTAACACCGCTGCCGCCGGCGCCGCCGGTGCCATCGGCGTTCTGTGTCAGCGCACCGATGGCAAAAGTGCCGGCGCTGCTCGTCGATCCGCTGCCGGTGCGGCCGCCGATGCCGCTGCCGCCGGCAAAGCCACTGTCACTGGTGCCACTGGTGCCACTGCCGCCGCGCCCGCCGGTGGCGCTGGCATCGGCGGTGACGCTGCCGCCGGTCAGGCTCGCGCCGGTCAGCGGTGCCTGGATGGTGAATTCGGTGCGGCCACCGCTGGCATTGCCGCCGGCGTTGGCAACACCATCGCCGCCGACCGCCGTTGCCGACAAAAGCGTCGCACCGTTCACCGTCAACGCCCCGGCCGATGCGAGGACCAGCGCTTCGCCGCCTTGCGCCGTGCCACCGCCACTGCCGCCTTGCGCCACTGCATCAAGGGTCACGCTGCCCGAATTCAGCGAACCGCCGAATGTCGCCACCATAACTGTGCCACCCTTTGCCGCACCGCCCGTGACGCCGTTACCGCTACCGCTGCCGCCCAGCGCATTGCTGCGCGCGGTCAGGCTGGCCAGCGCCATGCTCCCGCCATTGCCCAGCACCCGCACGTCCGCGCCGCTGGCATTTGCACCCGCCCCGTCGTTACCGGCCCCGCCGGTTGCCGAGCCATCGAGCAGCGTCGCGCCGAGAGCCAGCACACCCCCGGTCGCAGCCACTTCGACCCGCACAAGGCCCCCGCTGGCGGTCCCGCCGGCTCCGCCCGCACCGGCGCCGCCGCTGCTTGCCACCGACAACCGCGCGCCGCTGGCGCTGCTGGCGCTGCCGGCTGCACCCACGCGCAATCTCGCCGTGCCGGCCCCGGCATCGCCGCCCGTGCGCCCGGCGCCGGCAACCGCACCGGCTGCCAGATCAAAGCCGCCCGTGACCGCCAACGTGCCGCCAACAACATCAACAAGCACCTGGCCGCCGACAGCCTTGCCGCCCGCCGCCAATGGCGATGCCCCGCCGGTCGCGGCGGCACGCAGCGTCGCAAGGCCACCGATCGTCGCTGTCGCGACGTTTCCGTTGGTCGCTGTCGCGACGTCTCCGTTGGTCGCTCCGCCGATAGTCGCTTCCGCGACGCCGACCCCGAGCCGTG
The DNA here is from genome assembly GCA_903939555.1 of uncultured Alphaproteobacteria bacterium. GTDB lineage: Bacteria > Pseudomonadota > Alphaproteobacteria > Sphingomonadales > Sphingomonadaceae > Sandarakinorhabdus. The sequence goes on from CAJAHV010000343.1 coordinate 4,530, forward strand.
CCGTGCCGCCGGTGGCACTGCCGCCGCTGGCAGCCGCCGAGCCGCCGCCGAGGGCAGTGGCAGATACCGCCAGATCGCCGCTGATCGCCAACGTGCCGGTGCCGGCACTGCCAATACCGGCACTGCCGATGTCGGCGGTACCGCCGCGCGCCGCGCCCCCGGCAAGGTCGCCGCCGCTGCCGGCGACGGCATCGCTGCTGACGACCACCCCGGAACGCAGCGTGACATTGCCATTGTTAAAGCCCAGCAAAGCACTGCCGCCCGTGGCCGCACCACCGCTGGCGCCATTGCCACCGCGCGCATCGGCGCCCAATTGCGTGGCGCCGCCGATATCCAGATTGCCGCCCGTGCCGACATCAAGCATCGCCAGCCCGCCGCTGGCAGTGCCACCGGTGCCACCGGCATCAAAGCTCGCCGCGCCCCGGATCGTGCTGTTGCCGCTTTCCAGCTTGAACTGCGCCGTGCCGCCGGCCGCGGTTGCCGGCGACCCGGCCAGGCCTTCCGCAACGCCCAGCGCGGCCAGCGCCAGGCTACCGCCGATCTGCAGGCTGCCATTGGCAATATCGACACTGGCAACGCCACCGCGCGCTTCATTGCCGACGCCGGCGGCGCTGACACGCAGGTCACCGCCCAGCACCACCTGCGCGCTGCTGAGCGAAAGCTGCGCCGAACCGCCGGTCGCCGCGCCACCGGCGGCCCCGCTGCCAGCGAAGCCCAGCGCCTCGATCATCGTGTTGCCGCCGACGCTGACGCTGGTTTTGCCAGTCAGGATCATGCCCGCCGTGCCACCCACGCCATCGCCGGCGAGCGATCCGCCGGCCCTCGCCAAACTGCCGGCGGCGACCGACCCGTCGGTGGCCGCCAAACCGCGGCCGGTGGCCGACAAGCCAAGGTCACCCATCACGGTCAGGCTGCCACCGTTGCCGACAATCGCCGCCGCGCCGCCAAGGCCGTTGCCACTACCACCCGTATCACTACCGCCAGCATCGCCAGCGCCATCAGCGTTGAACATGGCGTTGCCGCCGATGCGGACCGCAAGGCCGGAAGACAACGTCAGTTGCGCGGTGCCACCACTGCGCGGTGCCGCGCCCGGCATCGTTGCAAGGGATGTTTCGGCCGAGACCAGCAGATTGCCTTCAACGGTCAGCGTGGCACCACTGCCGCCGGTTCCCGCATTGCCGGCGATCAGCGCTTCAGTGCCGCCGCGCAGCGTCAGGTCCGATGCGAAAAAGGCGTGCGGGCTGGCTGAGGTCAGGGCGATTTGCGCGGTCGTGGTGGCCCGTGCCGTCACCGCCGATGAAAAGTCGCCACCCTCGATAATGATACTGGCCGGGGTGTTGTTGACCGGACTGTCGGCAAAAGGCGAGGGCGGCAGCGCCGGGCCGCTGCCGCCCGGGGCGATCAGAGAGCCTATGCCACCCGGACCGGCCGGCGTTCCGACAATATTGTGCCCGGCCGAAAGCACCACGCTGTTGCCATCGACATTGGCCGCCCCGGCAATGGCAAAGCCAAGTTGCGAGCCGCCCGACACCAGCATGGTAATGGCATCGTTGCGCGGCACCGCCACCATGTAGATGCGGTTGCTGGCACCGGCAGCCGCTGCCGGGCCGCGCGTCTCGCCGCTATGGGTGATGACCGTGCCGCCAGCGCTCGTGCCCTGCGTGACGGTAATGTCGAACAGTCCGGCATTGAGAGTGAAATCAACCGCATCGGCGGCAACCAGTGCCGCCGCGCCATCGACCTGGATGGCACCGGCCTGGGTGATCCGCGGTGCCACCGCAATGACATAGCTTCCGGCACCCTGCAGGGCATTGATCTGCGCCCCGGCGGCGATATCGATCGCAGCACCGGCCTGGGTGGCGGCAGACAGCGTGAAACGATTGCCGGCAGCGATGAAATTGCCATCGCCATCGGCGACCGGATCGCTGGCGGTGAGCAACAGGTTGCCGACGTTGAACCGCGCCGTGCTGCCGACCAGCACCCCACCGGGCGCGTAGAACCAGACGCCGACATTGGCCTGTGCCTCGACGTTGCCGTAAAGCCCGATCTGCCGCGACGGATCGGCCGCGATGATGCGGTTGAGCACGGTGACCGGGCCGGCAAGCTCGGTGGTGTAGGTAACGCTGTTGCCGGCCGGCAGGAAGTTGATCGTACCGCCACCGGTGCCGGTGTCGGTGGGCACCCAGTTGATCGTCGCCTGGGGCACCAGCGCCGCGATGGTCGCCGAACCATTTGCGTTGCCGATGTCGCTGCTGATGGTGATCTTTTTCGCATCGAACGTGGCGGCGCCCTGAAAGGCCTGCGCCAGCAACGGCGCGGTCGTCAGCGGCTGGCCGACCAATAGCAACGCCAGCGCCGAACGCGACGCATTGCTGACAAGATGGCGGTCGCGGCGCATCAGCGGGCACTCCATGGGATCAATCGCGCCGTCAGCGACATCAGCACGCGCACGTCACCGGCCCGGGTTGGCCCGGCGTCCCTGAGCGGCACCGCCACGGCAAGATCGAGCCGCAGCTTGTCCGCCACGCCGATGCGGGCACCGGCACCCAGCGAAGTCACCTGCTGCGGATCGGTGCCGGCTGGCGTGTTGCGGTTCCACACCCATTCGGTGTCGACAAAGCCATAAGGCTGGATCCCGATATCGTAGCGGGCCAGCACACCCAGCCGGTCATAGCGAAGCTCGGTCGAAAAGCCGACGCCGCTGTCACCCGACAGTACGCCCGGATCATAGCCGCGACCGATGGTGTAGCTGCCGGCGGCAAAGGCTTCGAACGAGAATAGCGGCGCCGACGAAATCTGCGCGCGCGGGCTGATTGCCAGCACCATGTGGCGGGCAAAGCGCCACTCGCCGCCGCCGCCAAAGCGCACCACCAAAGCCTCGGGGTCGCCGTCGACAAGACTGGGCGGCACAAAAGCGCCGACGCAGTTGGCGACATTGGCGAGGCAGTTCGGGCTGGCCCCGAAGATGTCGAAACCCTTGCGCACCTCCAGCGAGCCGAACAGCCGCCAGCCGATGGTGCCACCCGGGCCAACACCCTTCAGATCGACGGCATCGGCATCGAGCCGCACAAAGCCGACGCGCAACCGGTCCGTGCTGAGCGGCTGGCTGGCG
>CAJAHV010000344.1 GCA_903939555.1 uncultured Alphaproteobacteria bacterium
CGCAGCCGCTCGAACAATTCCAGAAATGGACCGAATTGGCCGGACGCGGCCAGCAGATGATGCTCGAATTCCTGGCGCGCGAACCCGGGCCGCCGGCGTCCGACCCGATGGGCATGATGGCGACATGGCAGAAGGCCACGCTGGCCGCGATGGCCGATCCACAGAAGCTTATCGATCTGCAGGGCCGCTATGTCGCCGATGCCATGACGCTGTGGCAATCGTTCCTTTCCCCCGAAACGGTGCGCAGCCCCGTTGGCGAGATCAAGGACAAGCGCTTTGCCGGCGACGCCTGGCGCGAGAATCCGGCGTTCGATTTCCTGCGCCAATCCTATCTGCTCGCCTCGAACTACACGCTGGAGGCGACCGCGGGCATCGAAGGGATGGACGCCAAGGACAAGGCCAAGGCGCAGTTTCTCGTCAAGCAATATGTCGATGCGATCAGCCCGAGCAACTTTCTCGCCACCAATCCCGAAGTGCTCAAGAAGACCGCCGAAAGCGGCGGCAGCAATCTGATCAAGGGGCTGGAGCATCTGCTTGGCGATCTTGAAGCCGGCCGCATGAAGATGACCGACGAAAATGCTTTCGAGGTCGGGCGCAACGTCGCCATCACACCCGGCAAGGTGGTGTTCGAAAACCGCTTGTTTCAACTGATCCAGTATAGCCCGACGACGGCCAAAGTGTACGAGACGCCGCTGCTGATCTTCCCGCCGTGGATCAACAAATTCTACATCCTCGACCTGACCGCCGAAAAAAGCTTCATCCGCTGGGCGGTCGAACAGGGGCTGACGGTGTTCGTGGTGTCGTGGAAGAATGCCGATGCGACGCTGGCCGATGCAACGCTTGATACCTATGTCGGCGAAGGCCAGTTGACCGCGATCGATGTCGTGCTCGACATTTGCGGTACGCCGAGCACCCACACCATCGGCTATTGCGTCGCCGGCACGACACTCGCCGCCACGCTCGCCGTGCTGGCGGCGCGCGGGCAAGCGGGCAAGGTGGCGAGCGCGACGTTCTTCACCGCCCAGGTCGACATGAGCGAGTGCGGTGACCTTGCGGTCTTCGTCGATGAAGCCGGGCTGGAGGCAGTGGCGAAACTGACCGCTGAAAAGCCCTGGCTCGATGGCCGCAACATGGCGATGACCTTCAACCTGCTGCGATCAAACGATCTGATCTGGAGCTATGTTGTCAACAACTACATGATGGGGAAGGACTATTACCCCTTCGACCTGCTCTATTGGAACAGCGATGCCACCAATGTGCCGGCGCTGTGGCACAAGAGCTATCTCGAGGATATTTATCGCGACAATCTGCTGGTCAGGCCCGGCGGCATCACCGTGCTGGGTGTGCCGGTCGATCTGTCGACGGTGGCGACGCCGGCCTATATCCAGGGCGGCAAGGAAGATCATATCGCCCCGGCGCGTTCAGCCTATAAACTCACCAGCCATTTCACTGGCGACAAGCGCTTCGTGCTGGCGGGCTCGGGGCATATTGCCGGGGTGGTCAACCCACCGTCGCTGCAGAAATACCAATATTGGACGAGCGACACGCTGCCCGAAAAATTTGATGATTTCGTCGCCGCCGCCAAGGAGACCAAGGGTAGCTGGTGGCCCGACTGGATCGCCTGGCTAGCGCCGCGATCAGGCAAGAAAGTGGCCAAGCGCGTCCCCGGCAGTGCGAAATACCCTGCGATCGAGGATGCTCCCGGCCGCTATGTCAAGGAACGCATCTGATGGCGGCATTTCAGGATGCCATGCGCCGTGTCATCACCGGCGACGATGCGACTGGCCAATCGGTCATCATCCTCGATGGCGGGCCCTCGGTGTTTGCCGGGGATCCCGATCTTGGTGGCCTGTTCGAAATTTGGGAGGACAGCAG
>CAJAHV010000345.1 GCA_903939555.1 uncultured Alphaproteobacteria bacterium
CCGTGCTGCCGATTTATGATGCGATCTTTGCGCAACAGCGCATCCGCCACATCCTCGTACGCCACGAACAGGCGGCGGTCCATGCAGCCGAAGGCTATGCGCGTTCATCGGGCAAGGTTGGCGTCGTGCTTGTCACCTCCGGGCCGGGCGCCACCAATGCCGTCACCGGCATTACCGACGCGCTGATGGATTCGGTGCCCTTGCTGGTGCTGACCGGCCAGGTGCCGACGCATCTGATCGGCACTGATGCCTTTCAGGAATGCGACACTGTGGGCATCACACGGCATTGTTCCAAGCATAATTATCTGGTGAAGGACACGGCGCGGCTCGGCCCGGTGCTGCACGAAGCCTTCTATATTGCGCGCTCGGGGCGGCCGGGCCCGGTGGTCATCGACATTCCAAAAGATGTGCAGATTCAACGCGCGCGCTATGAAAAACCCGTTGTAATCGGCCACAAGACCTACAAACCTCAGTTGAAGGGTGATCGCGCCAGCATCGAGGCGGCGGTTGAAATGATCGCAGCCGCCGAGCGGCCGATTTTCTACACTGGCGGCGGCATTATCAATTCCGGTCCGGTGGCCACGCAATTGCTGCGCGATTTCGCCAGGCTGACGGGCGCGCCGGTGACCAGCACGTTGATGGGCCTGGGCACCATGCCCAATGAACATCGCCAGTTCCTCGGCATGCTCGGCATGCACGGCAGCTATGAAGCGAACATGGCGATGAACCGTTGCGACCTGATGGTCTGCCTCGGCGCGCGCTTCGATGACCGGGTGACCGGGCGGCTCGATGCCTTTTCGCCGAATTCCAAGAAGATCCATGTCGATATCGACCGTTCCTCGCTAAACAAGACGGTGCGGGTCGATCTCGGCATCCTCGGCGATGTCGGTGGCGTGCTCGAGGATATGATCAAGATCTGGCGATCGCGCGGCCACAAGGCGGCGGACCTCGACCAATGGTGGGCGGATATCGCCGGCTGGCGGGCGCGCGACAGCTTCGGGTTCCAGCAAAAGGGCCCCGAGTTGCTGCCACAGCACGCCATCAAGCGGTTGTATGAACTGACCCGTGACAAGAATCCGATCATTTCGACCGAAGTCGGCCAGCACCAGATGTGGGCGGCGCAGCATTTCGGTTTCCATGCCCCAAACAAATGGCTGACCAGCGGCGGGCTCGGCACCATGGGCTATGGCCTGCCGGCGGCTATCGGCGCGCAACTGGCGCACCCGGGCGCGCTGGTCATCGACATTGCCGGCGAAGCCAGCATCCAGATGAACATCCAGGAGTTGGGCACCGCGACGCAATACCGGCTGCCGGTGAAGATATTCATCATCAACAATGAATATATGGGCATGGTCCGCCAGTGGCAGGAGCTCAACCACGGCGGGCGCTACAGCGAAAGCTATTCGGATTCGCTGCCCGATTTCGTGATGCTGGCACAGGCCTATGGCTGGAAGGGCATCACCATCGAGGGGCCGGACGATCTCGACACCGGGATCGCGGCGATGCTGGCACATGACGGCCCGGTGGTGGTCGATTGCCGGGTGACCAAGCTGGCCAATTGCTTCCCGATGATCCCGAGCGGGGCGGCGCATACTGACATGATATTGGACGCCCGCGATGCGCAGGGTGAGCGCGATGAAGATGCAAAGGCGCTGGTGTGAAACATCTCCCCTCCGAACGGCACACGCTGTCGATCATTGTCGACAATGAAAGCGGCGTCCTCGCCCGCATAGTCGGGCTGTTCTCGGCGCGCGGTTACAATATCGATTCGCTTACCGTTGCCGATGTCTCGGGTGACCATGCCATCAGCCGGATCACCATTGTCACCAACGGTCCGCCGCCGGTGATCGACCAGATCATGGCGCAGCTGGATCGCATCGTGCCGGTGCACCGGGTCATCGATCTGACCGATTACGGCCCGCATGTCGAACGCGAGATGGCGCTGGTGAAAGTCGCCGGTAAAGGTCCCGAGCGCGACGAAGCGCTGCGCATCGCCGATATCTTCCGGGCGCGCCCGGTCGATACGACAACCGGCAGCTTCGTCTTCGAAGTCAGCGGCCCGACCAGTAAAGTCGACCAGTTCATCGCGTTGATGCGCGAAGTCGGGCTCGTCGAAGTGGCCCGTACCGGCGTGGTGGCAATCGCGCGCGGGGCCGAGGCGGTTTAAGGATTTACACAGGTTTCACCGTCACCCCGGGCTTGACCCGGGTTGACAGAATTACAGGAAGAAAAAGACAATGCGCGTTTACTATGATGCCGATGCCGATGTCGGCCTGATCAAGGGCAAGAAAGTCGCTATTCTGGGCTATGGCTCACAAGGCCACGCCCATGCGCAGAACCTGCGCGACAGCGGCGTCAAGGACGTCGGCGTCGCGCTGCGCAAGGGGTCCGCCACCGCTGCCAAGGCTGCAGCCGCCGGCTTCAAGGTGCTGAGCAACGCCGAAGCCGCCGCTTGGGCGGATGTCATCATGGTACTGGCGCCCGACGAGCATCAGGCCGGCATCTATGCCGAGGACCTGCACGCCAACATGAAGCCCGGCGCGGCCCTCGCCTTCGCCCATGGCCTCAACGTGCATTTCCAGTTGATCGAGCCGCGCGCCGATATCGACGTGTTCATGATCGCGCCCAAAGGCCCGGGCCATACCGTGCGCAGTGAATATGCCCGCGGCGGCGGCGTCCCCTGCCTCATCGCCATCCATCAGGATGCCAGCGGCAACGCCCATGACGTGGCGCTGTCCTATGCCAGCGCCATCGGCGGCGGGCGCTCGGGCGTTATCGAAACCACCTTCAAGGAAGAATGCGAAACCGATCTGTTCGGTGAGCAGGCGGTGCTCTGTGGTGGTCTCACCCACCTCATCCAGGCTGGTTTCGAAACGCTCACCGAAGCGGGCTATGCACCCGAAATGGCCTATTTCGAGTGCTTGCACGAAGTGAAGCTGATCGTTGACCTGATGTATGAAGGCGGCATCGCCAACATGCGCTATTCGATCTCGAACACCGCCGAATATGGCGACATCACCACCGGGCCGCGCATCATCACCAGCGAGACAAAGGCGGAGATGAAGCGGGTGCTCGCCGACATCCAGGGCGGCCGGTTCGTGAAGAACTTCATCCTCGACAATCGCGCCGGCCAGCCGGAATTGAAAGCGTCGCGTATCGCGGCCAAGGCACATCCAATCGAGGAAGTCGGTGC
>CAJAHV010000346.1 GCA_903939555.1 uncultured Alphaproteobacteria bacterium
GCCGGGGCGGCGGGCCGCCCCGGCTTTTCATGCGTTGTTGCTGGTGCCAGCCCAAGCTGGCAGGACAGGCACGCCCGTCGCCTACCCCCGCGATCTTTCCATGGTCACCGGACGCAGCGGCGTCGCATCGCCGTCGCCGGCCCATTCGGCATAGAATTGCCGGTAATAACGGCGGAAATGCGCGATCGGGCCATCGCCATCGCAGATCACCGCATCGGGAAGGTAACGCTGGCGGTCCCAGATCACTTTGTCCTGATCGAACTGCTTGCAGATGTCACGGATCAAGGCCCGGGCAAGGCCGGCACCTTCGCCTTCGGCTTGCAACTTGGGCTGGGTGAAGCAGAAACGCGCCTGGACATGATCCTTGTCGATGGGCGTGATGCACGCCACCAGCAGCGTTTCCGAAATACCGGTAAAGCGCGTCCAGCTCTGCCCCGGGCCGGTCGAACCAAAGGCGATGCGGCCATCGACCTCGCCACGCGGCGTTCCCATCTTGGCATCGACAGCGGCTTCGCGGCGAATGCCGTCCCAGCTCAGCTTGTAATCGGGGAAGCTGGCGGTGCCATGGACATATTTGAAATGCGCCACATCGACACCGTTTTCGGCCATGTTCTGGATGCTGCCCCAAACATTCCATTCGGATATTTCATATTCGCTCCACTCCGGATCGGTGGTTTCGGCGAAATGCTGCACTTCCCATTGCGGCGCGGTGCCGTCGGGATGGTACCAGAACATCAGCCAGCGATTGGCCTCGGCGACCGGCCATTGGTGCGCGCACGGGCGCTTGACCTGCGGCGGAATCGTCTTGGCATAAGGTATTTCGCGGACCACGCCGGTTTCATCATAACGCCAGGCGTGAAACGGGCACTCAAGGTTGTTGCCATCGACCTTGCCGCCATAGCCCATATGGGCGCCAAGGTGCTTGCAATAGGCATCGAGCATGCGCGCCTGGCCATCCTCGCCGCGCCAGATGACCAGATCGCGGCCGAAATAGCGCAGCGGCTTGACCTCGCCGATGGCGAGTTCGCTCGACAACAACGCCGGATACCAGCCGAAGGGATAGGGTATGTCGAGCCCGCGTTCAGCCACCGACGCCCGGCCTTGCGTTTCCGCCAGCCGCCAGGCTTTCAGCGCATCGCCCTTCAAGCCGGACAGCATCTGCCACACGGCCACCGGCGCGGTGCGGGCATCGTTGATCGGTTCCGCCATGGTCAATCCTCCAATCCGAAAACGCGCATGGCATTGCCACGCAGGAACTTGGGCCAGACATCAGCCTTGAAGGGCACGTTCGGCATGTCGCCGAAAATACGGTCAAGGCTCAGCCCCATCGGGAAATAGCCGGCGTAGATGATCTTGTCGGCGCCACGGGTGTTGGCATAATCGATGATCGCCTTGGGGTAGTGCTTGGGCGCAAAGGCGCTCGTCGAATAATAGAGGTTCGGGTATTTCAGCATCAGCTTGACCGCCAACGCCTCCCAGGGCTCGGCACCGTGGCGCATGACGACCTTCAAATCGGGGAAGAACCAGCAGACTTCATCGAGATGTTCGACTTTTTGGGTTTCCATCGGAATGCGCGGGCCGGGAATGCCGACGTTGAGCAGGATCGGAATATCGAGTTCGACGGCCACGGCGTAGAGCGGGAACATGTATTTGTGGTTGATCGCCACCTGCGGCACGGTGCCCGACGGGAAGACGCTGATCGCCTTGATGCCATAGTCGCGGTGCAGGCGGCGGATGCGGCGCACCTCGTCCATGCCATTGTTGGGGTTGCACGGCGCATCGAAGAAAAAGCGATCGGGGTAGAGCGTACGGGCCGCCTCGGTGGTCGCGTCCTCGTTGCAGCCGACCAGTGCTTTTTTGATATTGAAACGGTCCATCTGCTCGACCGTCCAATGAACGAAATCCGCCGGGGTCGATTTGCCCGGGCCCGTGTCGGGAATGTCCTTGAACATGTACTGCGCCGGCATCTTGAACTGGTCGCGGCTCTGGCTGTCCTTGAGCAAGGGCCGGAAGCTGTCGTACCAGCCAGACCGATCACCGGTGTCGGGAATGCCTAACATGCAATCGATGATGCCGATATCGCTGGGCATGGTCATGCGGAAACTCCAGTCAGTTGCGGCCATAGGCGGCGCAGGGCGATCTTGTCGATCTTGCCGACGACATTGCGCGGCAGCGGTTCGGCGCTGAACGCCACCTCGGTCGGGGTCTTGTAGGCGGCCAGATGCTCGGCAACATGGGCGCAGACAGCATCGACGGTCAGGCCA
>CAJAHV010000347.1 GCA_903939555.1 uncultured Alphaproteobacteria bacterium
GCATCAACCAGCGCGAATCGCGCGCCAGTCGGCCTCACGAAAAAAGCGCCGCTCTCCCGGTAAAGGGAATAACGGACGCGCTTTTCTGTCGGCGGAAACGTCAGGGGCGCGCGGCGCTGGCCGGCTGCCCCTATCGCAGTGTCAGCGGCCCTTTTTGCGGGCGGCGTAACGGGCGTCGCGGGCGGCCTTTTGGGCGGCTTCGCGGGCGATGGCTTCGAGCCGGGCCTGTTCGGCCTTGACGAGCGCTTCGGCTTCCTTGGCGAGCCGGGCCTCTTCGGCGCGGACGGCGGCTTCGGCGCGTTCGACCTTGCGCTGTTCTTCGCGCTCGGCGCGCTTTTCAGCGGCGCGGGCGCGGGCAGCGAGCGCGTCCTCGTTCGGCGGCGGGGCGCTGCGGAACTTGTCGAGTTTGGCCTTGCGGGCTTCGGCGGCCGCTTTGGCGCGGTCGAGATGATCGGGGAGTTTGAATGCCATATGCGCCGCTCTGTAGCCCTGTCTCTATTCGGCTGCAACCGCTTGTGATGCCGGTGCTACCAAAACCGGTGTGCCGACCAGTGCGGCATTGCCCGACAGGGGGTCGATGCGGCCGCGTTCGGTGAGGTCGTTGTGCGAAACGCCGGGGCGTTGTGCCGCCACCGACAGCTTGATGCCGGGGCGATCATGGCCGAAGCCATGCGGCAGCGAGACGACGCCGGGCATCATCGCATCGCTGATTTCGGCGGCGATGGTGACACGTCCGGCGGCGCTGGTGATTGTCACATCCATGCCATCGGCTATCCCGCGTGCTTCGGCATCGGCGGGCGCGATCATCAGCGTGCAGCGCGCCGGGCCTTTGGCCAGCCGGTGCGAATTGGCCAGCCAGCTGTTGTTGTTGCGGACACGGCGGCGGCCGATGAGGACCAGCCCGTCGCCAGGCGCTTCGGCCAGCCAGTCGGCAAAGCGCCCGGTCAGATCGGCGATCAGCGCTTCGGGGGCGCAGGCGATGTGTTTGTCGGGGGTGCGCAGCCGTTCGGGCAGGCGCGGCTCGAGCGCGCCGAGATCGAGCCCGTGCGGGTGTGCCTCGATATCGGCCAGCGACAGACCGCGCGGCGAGTTCTTGAGCATGCGATCGAGCGTGTCGCGCGGCGGGACGATGGCGGGCAGCGTGTCGCCGGTTGCCGCCGCGATGGCGCGGGCGAGTTCGGCGACGATTTCCCAATCACTTTTGGTGCCCGGGGTGCGTTCGAACACCGGCGGCGAATATTTGGCGAAGTTCCTGACCGCGATGGGGGCGAGGAACAGCGGGTAATGGTCTTTTTCCAGCGGGCCGCACGGCGGCAGGATGTAATCGGCATGGGCGCTGGTCGCGGTCACATACATGTCGATGCTGACCATCAGTTCGAGCGTGTCGAGCGCTGCATCGAGCGCGCCGCCATCTGGCACCGACAGTACCGGGTTGCCGGCGATGGTGAACAGCGCCGTGATGCGGCCGGGGCCGGGGGTGGCGATTTCCTCCGCCATCGCCACGGCGGGAAATTCGCCGAGCAGTTCGGGGTGGCCCGAAACGCGGCTTCGGAAGCGGCCCTGCGAGCCCGAGCCGGTCTGGCCGACGATATCGACGGCCGGATCGGAGAACATGGCGCCGCCGACGCGATCAAGATTGCCGGTGGCGATGTTGATCAGCACAATCAGCCATTGGTTCAGCGTGCCGAACGCCGCGGTCGAAACGCCAATGCGGCCATAGACAACCGCCGGGTCGCCCGCGCCGATTTCGGCGGCAAGGCCATGGATGACGGCGGCGTCGATGCCGCAGGCCGCCGCCAGCGCCGGGATTTCGAATGTCCGCAGCGCTTCCCAGACGCTGTCCCAGCCATCGAGCATGGCCCCGAGCCGGCCGGGGTTGACCAGTCCGGCTTCGTCGAGCGCCAGCAGCAGCGCGACCAGCAGCGCCGGGTCGCTGCCCGGGCGGATGAAGTGATGCGCATCGGCGACAAGTGCGGTTTCGGTGCGGCGCGGATCGATGACCGTCAGCCGGCCGCCGCGCGCCTGCAACGCCGCGATGCGCTTTTTGACATCGGGCACCGTCCAGACGCTGCCGTTCGAGGCCAGCGGGTTGCCGCCGATGATGACCATGTGCTGCGTGCGGTCGATATCGGGGATGGGGAACAGCGCGTTATGGCCGAACATCAGCAACTGGACGAGCTGGTGCGGGATCTGGTCGACCGTCGAGGCCGAAAAGGCCGACCGGGCGCCGATGGCCTTTTTCAGCGCCGGTACCTGCGGCGATATGCTGTAATTATGCGCCGTCGGGTTGCCGAGGTAGAGCCCGGCCTCGCCGCCGGCGCGGCGGATGGCGGCCATGCGCGCGGCGATTTCGGCATAGGCGGTGTCCCAGCTGATTGGCAGCCAGTCATCGCCGACCCGCTTGACGGGGGTGCGCAACCGGTCGGGATCATTTTCCAGATCGGCGAGCGCCTGGGATTTGGGGCAGACATGGCCGCGCGACAGCGGATTTTCGGGATCGCCCTTGATCGAGAGGATATTGCGCCCCTCGGCGGTGATGATGACGCCGCAATTGGCTTCGCACAAATGGCAGGTGCGGTGGTGGCTGGTCAGCATGGCTCATGTCCCCAAGGCGTTGCGCATAAGCCTAGGCGGATTTCGGGCGCGATGGTAGGCGGCCTTTCATCTTGCCCCCCGCCGCCTTGTCGGCCAAAGCAAAGGCGATGATGCGACACAGGAAACGCGGGCATGGCTGACGAGAGCGGGCGGGCGCGCCTGCTGGCGGCGCTGATAGCGGTTACCGCCTGGGGCGCGATCGGCGCGCAGATCGCGCTCAACCTCGGCAATGCCGCCGCTGAAGGCGTGCCGCTGTGGCTGGTGCCGTTGCGGCTCTATGGCTATTTCACCATCTGGGCGAACACGCTGGTGGCGCTGGTCACCACCCATGTCGCGCTGCGCGGTGACCCGGAAGCACTGCTGGCGCGGTCGGGCACGCTGGCTGCTACGCTGGTCTACATCGTCGTCGTCGGCGTCATCTACAACACGCTGCTCGCCGGGATGCGCCATCTCGAAGGGCTGCCCAAGCTTGTCGACATGCTGCTGCATGTCGTCGTGCCGATCGCCTATCCGCTGTGGTGGCTGCTGTGCGTGCGGCGCGGGCGGCTCGGCTGGGGCCATGCCGTGCCGGCGATGGCGGTGCCATTGGCCTATTGCGGCGTTGCCATGGGGCGCGGGCTGCTGACCGGCAAATATGCCTATTTCTTCATCGATATCGATAAATATGGTTTGGCCCGGGTGCTGGTCAACATCTCCGGGCTGGTCATGCTGTTTGTCGGGCTGATGGCGGCGCTGATCGCGCTTGACCGCTGGCTGGCGCGCGATGCCGCGCCGGCTGCCATCGGCTGAATTTGTCACCGGGAGTATCGCTTCATGCATCCGTTCGTCCACGCCGCCACCGCCCCCGACCGCCCCGCGATCATCATGGCGGGCAGCGGCGCCACAATGACCTATGGCGAGCTCGAGGCGCGGTCGAACCAGATCGCGCAACTGATGCGCCGCCACGGCCTGCAACGCGGCGACACGGTGGCGCTGATGCTGGTCAACAGTCTCGATTATCTCGCGATCTGCTGGGGCGTGCAGCGCGCTGGGCTGGTCTATGTGGCCATGTCGACCAAGCTCAATGCCGATGAAGCCAGTTATATCCTCGTCGATTCGGGCGCGAAGCTGTTGATCGCCTCGGCAGCGCTCGGCGCTGTTGCCGGGCCGGCTTCGGCGGCTGTCACGGCGCGCTATGCCGTTGGCGGTGCGATCGCCGGCTTTGCCGATCTTGGTGCCGCGATTGCCGATCTGCCGACCACGCGCATCGCCGATGAAAGCAGTGGCCGCGACATGCTTTATTCGAGCGGCACCACCGGCCGCCCCAAGGGCGTGCGCGGGCCGTTGCCCGAAGGCCCGCTTGATCAAGTGGATTCGCTCTCGGGGCTGGTCGGCATGCTCTATGGCTGGGAACCCGGCATGCGCTATCTGTCGCCGGCGCCGCTCTATCATGCGGCGCCCTTGCGCTATTGCATGTCGGTGCATCGCTATGGCGGCACCGTGGTGGTGATGGAGAAGTTCGATCCCGAA
>CAJAHV010000348.1 GCA_903939555.1 uncultured Alphaproteobacteria bacterium
GAAATGGACGCCGCCGCCGATGTGCCCGAAATCAGCACGGCGTGCTGGGGCATATTGGGCGTCGACCCCGACAGCCTGATGTGCGCGTCATCGCGGATGGTCGTGCACCGGCGCGGTGCCGCTGCCCCCGCCGTGCTGGCCTGCACACTGCTCGCCCATGATACCCGATTCGAATTGGGCGCGACCTTGGCACAGGCGGCGCAGCCGGTGGCATTGAACCACCCGCATTGCGCGCGCTTCTGCGTCCTCGGCGGCGCGAGCTGTTCGGGTTAGCTCAGCACTTCTTCGACTTGCCGAGCTGGTTGCCGACCAGCGCGCCACCGCCCGCGATCAGCGCGGTTTCGCCCAGATTGGCACCGAGCACCGCAGCGCCGATCCCCGCCACAGCCGCACCGACGATGGTGCCGTTCTTCCTGGCCTTGCGCTTGGCTCGCCGGCACTGGGCGACGCTGTTGTAATAATGCCCGTCATATTCATAGCGCTGGGCGTGCTGGCTGTCGCTTCTGGCGGCGGCGGGCAGCGCCGGGACGCAAATCGCCATGGCAGCAATCAGCAAGGCGGTGACGACGCGCATGATCTTCTCCTGTTTCGATGCTGCCGGATCGCATTTTGCACCTGAACAATGCCCGACAAACAAATTCAGAATGGGTTCAGTGACGCGGCAGCAACATGCAACGGTCTTGTCGTAACTGCCGTGAAGGATTGCCTCATGTCAAAATTGCTGCTCGCCGCCGTACTGACCGTTGGTCTGGCGGCTCCGGCGCTGGCCGATGATCACGGTTATGGCCGGGACGGTCAGGGCTATGGCCGGGACCATGGCAGCGCGAATTATGGCGGTGGCTATCGCGGCGGCCAGGATCGCAGTGGTTATCGCAGTGATTACCGTGGCGGTCATGGCGGCGGCTATGGTTACAAGGGCCATTACGCGCGCCCCGTGGTTCGCTATCGCCCCGCCTATCACGCCCCGGCCTATTATCCGCCGGCTTATTATGGCACCGGTTATCGCGGCGGCGTGACGGTCACCTATGGCAATGCGTATGCGGGGGCCTATGCGGCACCGGTCTATGCCCAGCCAATCTATGCTCAGCCAGTCTATGCCCAGCCGGTCTATGCGGCACCGGTTGCCTATGGTCAGCCCTATCCGCAGCCGGGCTATGCAGCCCCGGTCTATGGGCAGGACCCCTGTCGTTCATCGGGTGCCGGGGCTGTCATCGGCGCGATTGCCGGCGGGCTGATCGGCAATGGCGTCGCCGGCCATCGTGATCGCGGCCTTGGCGCCGTGATCGGTGCCGGGCTGGGCGCGGTCACCGGAACGGCGATCGAACGCAACCAGCGCTGCGGTTACTGACGGGGCATGTGCCGGCTCGCGGCATGAGGTTTCAGCGTGCCGGCATTTGCGCCAGCGCGGCCCGCGCCCGGGCGGCGGCTTCCAGATAGATAGTGGCTTCCTGCACTGGTGTGTCGGGCGCCGCCAGCCGCGCCATATAGATATCGACCGCCAGGCGCAGCGCCAACGGGTCACCGGGCGCGCCATACAGCGCCCAATCCGCCATACGGGTCGCCAACCGCGGATTGTCCGGCAGGGCGGCACGCGCCCGGCTGTCGATGGCCGCCACGCCGCCGGCGAGCGCGACGATGGCGCGCGCCTCGGCGCCAAAATCCAGCGCATTGTGGTGCGACGGGATATCGTCCCACCAGCCGGTCCAGCGGTGCGCGACCATCTTGGCGATATCTTCGGGCCGCACATAGGACGCCACCAGCAACGGTGAATCCGCAAAGCGCGCCGGCCAGTCAATCGAGGCGAGGATCGCATCCTTGCGCTCGCCCTTGTTGAGCCGGTCGACAACCTGCGCGGTGATATAGTCGAGCGCATCGGCGTGGAGCGTCAGCGCGGCATTGATCGTGGCGGCATCGGTCAACGCGGCACCGTGCATCGGCAGCAACCGGTCGGCCCGCAGCGCCGCCATGCCGCGCAGCGCGGCGCTCCATTCCTCGACATGGCGCTGGATGCGCTTGCCATTGCCGGCATTGGGCAAGAATCCCTGATAATAATCCGCCGTCACCAGCGTCCGCCGGCCCGGCAGCCAGATATACATCTGGTCGGCTGTTTCGGCCGGCGCCGCCACCAGTTCGATGGCTTCGCCGCCGATGGTCAGCGCCAGCCGGCCCGCGAACGTCCGGGTCGGCAAAGTGAAATCGGCGCGGGATTGCGGTTGCAGGGCGAGTGGCTGGTTATTGTAACGCGCGATCGAGCCGCGCAGCCGGATATCGACATCGGCCATCACCGGGAATTGCGCCGTGGTAATGATCTGCGGCTTGTCGGCGAGCAGCGCAAAGGCGCCATAGGCATGATCGACATGGGTATGGGTGATGACGATGGTCTTCAGCGGCTTGGCGCTGAGCGTCGGGATCAGGTCGCGCAGCACCGGGCCGATCGCGGCATAGCCGGTATCGAACAGCACCAGGCTGTCACGCGTTTCGAGCAGCACGACATTGACATAGGGAAAGCGGATCAACCACAGCCCCCGGCCGGCGCGGCCAGTGCCAAAGGCTTCGACGCTCATCTTGGCGCGGGCTTCGGCGACCAGTTCGGGCGCGCGGTCCTGCATGCGGTTGGCAATCAGCGGCGATTTCGGGCCGCCAAAGCCGTCGTTGCGCGCCATCTGCCGAAACGCCTCGGGATGTTCGGCGAACAACAGCCGGCGCCCGGCGGCGACCAGCGCTTCATCGGGGGTCGGGGCGGCGGGGGACGCGGTAGGGGGCGCGGCGGCCGCCCCGGCATCCTGAGACGGTGCAGCCGCCACCACGGTGGCCAGCAACAGCGCCGCAAGCGCCGCCATCATGCGAACCGGCATCGGTCATCCTCCCGTTGCTACCGCGCGCCGGGTGGCCCGCCGGCAGGCAGATTGGTTCAGGCGGCGCGGGTCCGCGCGTCGCGTTCACCCTTCAACGCTTCGGCGATCAGGAAGGCGAGTTCGAGGCTCTGGCTGGCGTTGAGGCGCGGATCGCACTGGGTCTGGTAGCGATCAGCAAGGCCCTCGTCAGTGATGGCGATGGCGCCGCCGGTGCATTCGGTGACATTCTGCCCGGTCATTTCGATATGGATGCCGCCGGCATGGCTGCCTTCGGCACGGTGGACGGCGAACACGCTTTCGACTTCGGCGAGAATGCGGTCGAACGGCCGGGTCTTCAGGCCGCCGGCGGCCTTGACCGTGTTGCCGTGCATCGGGTCGCACGACCAGATGACGCGGCGGCCTTCCTTCTGCACGGCGCGGATCAGCCGGGGCAGATGCGCCTCGACCTTGTCGTGCCCGAAGCGGGTGATCAGCGTCATCCGCCCGGGCACATTGCCGGGGTTGAGCGTGTCGAGGAGGCGGAGCAGATCATCGGGCTCGGTCGTCGGGCCGCATTTGAGGCCAAGCGGATTGCCGACACCGCGCAGGAATTCGACATGCGCCGAACCGGCAAAGCGGGTGCGGTCACCAATCCACAGCATATGCGCCGAGGTGTCGTACCAGTCGCCGGTCAATGAATCCTGCCGGGTCATCGCCTGCTCATAGCCAAGCAGCAGCGCTTCATGGCTGGTGAAGAAGCTGGTGCCCTTCAACTGCGGCAC
>CAJAHV010000349.1 GCA_903939555.1 uncultured Alphaproteobacteria bacterium
ATTCCAGTGTATGCTGTGGGTGGCCGGGCGGGGGCGCGGGCCGGTGCCGTCGCGGCGCCAGCCGTCATGACGCCGGAAACCATCCGGCTGCGGCGTGACTATCTGGCCGCCAACAAGGCCCGGCGTGTTGTCATGCCGGGCTTTATCTTGTTGGTGCGGCCGCGCGACGATGGCGATGCCCGCATCCGCGCCGGCTACACGGTGACCAAGAAGATCGGCGGCGCGGTGGTTCGCAACCGCATGAAGCGCCGTTTTCGGGCGCTGGCGCAGGCACTGTTGCCGACGCAGGGGCTGGCCGGTGCCGACCATGTGCTGATCGGCCGCGAAGCCGGCATCGAACGCGATCATGCCCTGCTCAGCGCCGAGCTCGAGCGCGCGCTGGCCAAGGCGCTGCGGTGACGGCTGCGGTGAAGACGGTGTGGCTGTGAACAGGTTTTCGCTGTGAACATCGTCAGCCGCCTGTTGATCCTGCCGATTCTCGTGTGGCAAAAGACGTTTTCGGTGGTGTTGCCGCCGTCGTGCCGGTTTTCGCCATCCTGTTCGGCCTATGCGATCGCGGCGTTGCAACGCCATGGGCCGCTGCGGGGTGGCTGGCTGGCGCTGCGGCGGATCGGCCGCTGCCACCCTTGGGGGCCTTCGGGCTATGACCCGGTGCCGTGACAGGCTATAGGGCCGCAAGCCTGCCTGTCGCGCACCTTTGAAGAAGAGCCGTTTGTGAACCAAGACACCCGCAACATGATCGTTGCCGTGCTGCTGTCGGCGCTGGTGCTGCTCGGCTGGACCTTTGTTTCGGAAACCTATTTTCCGGCACCAAAGCCCGTCAAGCCGGCGGTCACAGCACCGTCTGCCAGCACTGACGGCACGGCGTCTGCCAGCACTAACGGAACGGCGCCTGCCATTACCGGCGGTGCCGCGCCGGCAGCGGTGGCAGCGGCGACCATTGCCGATCGTGGCCGCGTGCTCGCCGCCACTCCGCGCGTTGCCATCGATACGCCGCGGCTGCAGGGCAGCATCAACCTGAAGGGCGCGCGTTTCGACGATCTCGTGCTGCCGACCTACCGGGTGACGATCGCCAAGGATTCGCCGCCGATCCGCCTGCTCAGCCCGTCGGGTACCGCCGATGCCTATTTCGGCCAGTTCGGCTGGACCGGCGCCGGCGCCCCGCCCGCCGATGCGCTGTGGACGACAAGTGCGCCGGCGCTGACCACCGCCGCGCCGGTAACGCTCAGCTGGACCTCGCCGACCGGGCTGGTGTTCGAACAGCTGATCAGTGTCGACAAGGACTTCCTGTTCACCATCCGCCAGCGCGTCCGCAACCCGACCGCCGCCGCAGCAGCGGTTCAGCCCTGGGGGCTGGTATCGCGGCGCGGCAAGGGCAGCGAGACTACGGCCTATAATCTGCACGTCGGCCCGCTCGGCGTCATCGACGGCACGCTGCGCGACAGCGAGGTCGATTATGACAAGCTCAGCGAAGATGGCCCACAGCGCTACACCACCACCGGCGGCTGGCTCGGCATCACCGAAAAATACTGGCTGGCCGCAGTCATCCCTGACCAGAAGACCAAGGTCGAGGCGCGTTTTGCGGCGGCGCCGGGTGACCAGTTCCAGACCGATTACCTGGCCGCCGGCTCCAGCGTCGCTCCCGGTGCCACGGTGGAAACCACCGCGCGCTTCTTTGCTGGCGCCAAGGAAGTCAGCCTGCTCGATAATTACATGAAGGCGCTGGGCATCCCGCACTTCGATCTCGCCGTCAGCTGGGGCTGGTTCATCATCATCGCGCAACCGATCTTCTGGCTGCTCGACTGGCTGTTCAAGCTGACCGGAAATTTCGGGGTCGCCATTATCGGGCTGACCATCGTGGTGCGGCTGGCGATGTTCCCGATCGCCAACAAGCAGTTCGAATCCATGGCGAAAATGCGCATCGTCGGCCCGCGCATGAAGGCGATTCAGGAAAAGTACAAGGATGACAAGGTTCGCCAGCAACAGGAAGTGATGGCGCTGTACAAGACCGAAAAGGTCAATCCGGTGGCCGGCTGCCTGCCGCTCGTGCTCCAGATCCCGATCTTTTATGCGCTCTACAAGACGCTGCTGGTGTCGATCGAGATGCGGCATCAGCCGTTTGCGCTATGGATCCAGGATTTGTCCGCTCCCGATCAGCTGACCCCGCTCAACCTGTTCGGCGCGATCGACTGGACCCCGCCGGCGATGATCGCCATCGGTGTCTTCCCGATCATCCTTGGCATCACGATGTGGCTGCAGCAAAAGCTCAACCCCACGGTGCTCGACCCGGTGCAGCGTCAGGTCTTCGCCATCATGCCGTGGATGTTCATGTTCATCATGGCGCCGTTTGCCGCCGGCCTGCAGCTTTACTGGATCATCAACAACCTGCTCTCGATCGTGCAACAGGGCTATATGCTGCGCAAATATCCGATGCCGGCGACCCCGCCCGCCGATGCGACGGTCACGGTCAAGCCGACCCGGGTGAGCAAGTGAGCGACATTCACGACGACGATGCCGAGGCACAGTTCGATCCGGTTGCCGCTGCCAAGGCCGCCAAGGCGCGCGACTGGTTGATCGAGGATGCGCGCCGGCTGTTCACCGGGCCGATCGAATTCAAGCTGTCGGCTCCGGCGCTGGAATTCCTGCCGCCACCCGATGTCGCCGAAATCGCCTTTGCCGGCCGTTCCAACGTCGGCAAATCGACCCTGCTCAACGCGCTGACCGGCCGCCATGGCCTGGCCCGCGCCTCGAACACGCCGGGGCGGACGCAGGAATTGAACTTC
>CAJAHV010000350.1 GCA_903939555.1 uncultured Alphaproteobacteria bacterium
CAGTCTGTCGCGCGCCGGCATCGCTTCGGCATCGCTGCCGATCGATGTCGGGCTCAATGCCGAATTGTCAGCGGCCGGCGCGACCGCCCGTGCCGTCATCGTGCGCGGCGGCAAGGTCGAAGGCCGGGCGCAGGCGCACATCGGCCCGGTCGCCGCCGGTGACACGCCGTTGAAGGACCGCATCTTCGCCAGCCCGATCTTTGCGCAACTGCGCTACAATGGCCCGGCGCAGGCGCTGTGGGGGCTGTCCGGCGTCGAAGCGATCGACGTGCGCGGCCCCATCGCCATCGCCGCCGATGTGACCGGCGATGTCGGCGATCCAAAGCTGACCGGCACGCTGCGCAGCGAAGGCGCGCGGGTGGAAAGCACCGCGCTGGGCGCGGTCATCGATCAGGTCTCGCTGGCCAGCCGCTTCAGCAATTCACGGCTCGAACTCACCCGCTTTTCGGGCCGCGTCGGCAGTGATGGCAGCATCAGCGGCACCGGCGGGATCGATCTGTCGGCGGAACGCGCCTTCCCGATGGACATCCGGTTGCAACTGAAGAATGCCAAGCTGGTCAACCGCGATGACTTCGCCGGCAGCGCCAGCGGCAATGTGCGGATCGCCACCGACGAATATGGCGGCGTCTTTTCCGGCAATCTCGTCATCGATCGCGCCGTCTACAATATCGGCCGGTCCAACATCGTCACCGTGCCGACGCTTTATGTCACCGAAAAGAACAGCAAGGTGCTTGGCCGCCGCGTCGTCACCTATGCGCCGCCGACGCGCTGGCTGCTCAATCTGGCGGTAAAGAGCGACCGGCGGCTGTTCCTGTCGGGGATGGGCGTCCAGGCCGAATGGCGCGCCGATCTGAAGATCAGGGGCGGCGCGACGACCCCCGAAGTCACCGGCCGGGTCGAACTGGTGCGCGGCGATTATGATTTTGCCGGCAAGCGCTTCAACCTGACCAAGGGCGATGTGCGTTTTCAGGGCATCTACCCGCCCGATCCGCGGGTCGATATCGTCGCGACAAGCAGCGGCTCGGGCTTCACGGCGC
This sequence comes from uncultured Alphaproteobacteria bacterium, assembly GCA_903939555.1. Classification (GTDB taxonomy): domain Bacteria; phylum Pseudomonadota; class Alphaproteobacteria; order Sphingomonadales; family Sphingomonadaceae; genus Sandarakinorhabdus. The sequence continues at coordinate 1,038 of CAJAHV010000350.1, forward strand.
AGCTCGATATCGACGGCACGGCGCAAAAGCCCGAAATCAAGTTCAGCTCGGTACCGGCGCTCCCCGAGGACGAAGTGCTCAGCCGCATCCTGTTCGGCGATTCGGTCACCAATCTGTCGGCCCCCGAAGCCGTGCAACTGGCCGGTGCGCTGGCTTCGTTGCGCGGCAATGGCGGCGGCTTCAACCCGATCAATTCGGTGCGCAAGGGGCTTGGCATCGACCGGCTGCGTATCCTGCCCGCAGATCAGGCCAGCGGCCGCAAGACCGCGCTGGCGGCAGGGCAATATATCGGCCGCAACGTTTATGTGGAGTTGGCGACCGATGCGCAGGGCTATACGGCGACGAACATCGAACTGACGCTGACACGCTCGCTGTCGATCCTTTCGACCGTGCAGACGCTGGGCGGGACGAGCGCCAACCTGCAGTGGAAACGCGATTATTAGCGCAGCACGGCTGTGCCGCGCCGCCGTGTCCGACACATCAGGCTACCGCCCGATCAGCCGCCGCGCCATCGCATCGGCCACCGCATCGGTCGACAGCCCGCTGCGGTGCGCTTCGGCAAAGATATCGGCCAGCCGAGCTTCGATCAGCGCGACCGCGCGTGCCACCGCCGGCACATCGCCGCGCCCCAGATATTCGGCGACGACATTGATGATGCCGCCGGCATTGATGACATAATCGGGTGCATAAAGAATACCGCGCGCCGCCAGCCGGGCGCCATCATCGGGCGTTGCCAGCTGGTTGTTGGCCGCGCCGGCAACGATGGCAACATCCAGCCCGGATATGGTCGCCGCATCGAGCCCGGCGCCCAGTGCATTGGGGCTGAACACATCGGCGGGCACCCGCGCGATTTCGGCCACCGCCAGCGCCCGGCCACCCAGCCGCGCCGCAAACCCCCGCGCCCGGGCTTCGTCGATATCGGCCAGCGTCAGCTTCGCCCCCGCCACCGCCAGCTTTTCAGCAAGGGCACCGCCAACGCTGCCCAGCCCCTGGATGGCGACATGCACCCCCTTGAAATCATGCCGCCCCAGCTTGTGCGCCACGGCGGCACGCATGCCGACAAACACGCCTTGCGCTGTCCAGGGCCCGGGGTTGCCGCCGACAGCACCGCCGCTGACCGGCAGGCCCGCAACATGACGCGTGCGGCGCGCGATGACGGTCATGTCATGATCGCTCATGCCGACATCTTCGGCAGTGACATAGCGCCCCCCCAACCCTTCGACGACATCGCCAAAGGCTTCGAGCAGCGCGTCGGTCTTGGGCGCGGCGGCCCGCTTCATGATGACGCCCTTGCCGCCACCCATCGGCAGCCCGGCCATGGCATTCTTGTAGCTCATGCCGCGCGACAGGCGCAGCGCATCAGTCAGCGCGGCGCGATCATCGGCATAGGCCCACCAGCGGCAACCACCGGCCGCCGGCCCGAGCCGCGTTGAATGCACCGCAATCACTGCCGACAGGCCGGTCGCTGCATCATGAGCAAAATGCACCGCCTCATGGGCATCGCAATCGCCAGCATCGAAGATCATCGCGCGCCTCGCTCGGTTGAAGGGCTTGTTTATAAAATTGCTCGTCAACGTAATAATACAACAAAGCCGCCCGCGAAAGCCGGAAAGCGCCCAAGCTGCGCGGCAACGCTTGCGCCCGGGCGCATCGTCCTCTATCTGCGTCGCCTCGCAAGGGCGCATGCCCATGGCGTGGCGATCGTAGCTCAATTGGTTAGAGCGCCGGTTTGTGGTACCGGAGGTTGCGGGTTCAATCCCCGTCGATCGCCCCATCGCCCCCAATCAGAACAAGCGCCAGCGTCAGGGTTTTGCGGGTGTCCGCGCGATCACGCCACAGGCAATGCGGCCGCCGGCATTGCCCGCCGGATCGCTGGCGAAATCGTCCGGGCCGGCATGCACCACCACAGCGGCGCCATCGGCATCGAGCAGCGGCGAAGCGCCATCGACAAGTCGCAGGCCGATTCGCACATGATCGAGCGTGCCGCGATGATCGTCACCGACGACCAGATTGGGCAAATCCCCGGCGTGATCCCCCATCGGATTGCGGTTGCCGTGCTGCTTCATGTCGGGGTTGAAATGCCCGCCGGCGCTGGTGAAGGCCGGGCCTTCGCAGCGGCCGATGGCGTGCAGATGCACGGCATGGGTACCGATGGGCACGCCGGTGACCGTCATGGTGATGCGGGTACCCTCCGCCTCCTGGGTCAGCGTCGCATTACCGACGATCTGGCCATCGCTGCCAATAAGGCTGGTGCCGATGATCGCGGCGGGCGGCGCGGCGCGGGTCTTGCCCATCGAACGTGCCGTCGTGTCGGCGCAGGCAAAGACCAGCGGCAGGGCGAGCAGCGAAAGCAGGGGGCGAAGAGTCATGACAATTCCTTTGGGGCGGTCGGTTCAGTCGATGCGATAATGCGAGATCAGCCGGTCGAGTGCCAGCAATAGCACGAGTTTGCCGGCGCGATTCGGCCATTTCAGCGCGCGTTCGGCGGTTTCCAGCCCCTCGCCAAGGCAAATGACGCGCCACAATACATCGTTCAACCCCGGGCCGACCGCCGCCACTGCGGCATCGAAGCGCTGGCGCGCGCTCATTTGCGCCGTCGTCGGGTCCATGTAGGCGCTCCCGCCGCCCCCGGCGCTGCGGCCACCGGTTGCCGGGTCCCAGCGCATGGTGACGCGCGGCGCCTGGCCGGCGCGCATGAAATCGGCACGCAGTCGCTCGCCCGCCTCGAACTGGCGGGCCGATACCATGCCGCGCCGCACCAGCCAGGCGAGCGGCGATTCGGCAAGGTTGACCGTCACGTACAACCGGTCGATCGCATCGGCCGGGCTGAGCCGACGTTTTGCCAGCAGCCGGTTCATTGGTTCCGGGGCGATATCATGCTTTTGGGATAAATGTGCCTTCATGGTTCGCTCCTGTGGCGTTGCCTGCCAAATCTGCTTGCCATAAAAGCGATACTGTAGGACAGGAATAACCGTAACGGTTCATAAAAGGGAGGTTTCATGCTGACGCGTATTCGGGAGGCCCGCAAAGCCAAGGGCATGACCTTGCTCGATGTGGCGCTGGCATGCAGCCCGCCGACGACGGCACAGACGATCGGCCGGCTGGAAACCGGGGTGCGTACCGTCTCGGTCGATTGGCTTAACCGCATCGCAGCGGCCATCGGCGTGGAAGCCGCCGACCTGGTCACGCTGCCCGACCGCAGCGACCTTCCGGTAGCCGCGATCATCAGCGGCGACGGCGTGGCGGCGCCCCGCAAGCCCATGACATTGCTGCCACCAATGCCGGCCAGCACGATGGTCGGCATCATCGTCGAGGTCGCGCATGGCGATTATCGCGCCGGCGACGCTTTATGGGCCGAACGCCTAGGGCCGGAGGATTTCGCCCGCGCCATCAACCGCGATGTGCTCGCGCCGCGCGCTGCCGGCGGTTATGCGTTTGGCCGCCTCATCGCCACCGAGGCCGGGCGCGTGCAGATCCTGCCCGCCACACCCGGCGCGCGCCAGATCATCCTGGATGCACCCTGGATCGCTGTGGTGCGGCAATTGGTGCGCGCGCTGGGGTAACGCCTTCCGGCGTGCAGGGCCGGCGAAAGGCTCAGGCTTCAATCAAACCGCGAAAAGATTGTCGGGGTTGCGCATCGCCTTGAATTCGAGCGCGTTACCTGCCGGATCGAACAGGAAAAAAGTACCCTGCTCGCCCGGCTTGCCGGCAAAGCGGATATGCGGCGGCAATTCGAATGCGACCCCGGCGGCGGCGATGCGCGCCCCCAGTGCCTCCCACGCGGCCCAATCGAGCACCAGCCCGAAATGCGGCACCGGCACGGCATCGCCATCGACCGGGTTACGGGTGATGGCGCTGCGCGGCGCCTGATGCACCACAAGCTGATGCCCGTAAAAGTTGAAATCTATCCATATCGGCGATGATCGCCCCTCCGGACAGCCAAGCACGCTGCCATAGAAATGCCGGGCCGCAGCCAGGTCATCAACTGGGATCGCAAGGTGAAAAGGGTTCATGATAGAGGCCGGGAATTGGCCGCAGGCGGCGGCGATGGGTGAACTTTTGCGGTCAACGCGGCGGCGCTCGCTGTCAAGCGCCGGGCCGCCCCCGCAAGTGCGCCGCCCAGTGTGCCAGTCAGGGTAGTCGTCATCGGCGTATCACTATCAGTGTATGCAAAGGGCAGCACCGTCGTCGCCTGACGCGGATCGAGCGCCCAGGCGATGATGGCCAGCACCCGCGCCGTCGTCGCCAGACTTTCGGTTGCCACCAGCGCCTGTTCGGCAATGTCGAGCGTGGCGCGCCACGTCGCCCCCGGCCCGTCGAACCAGCGCCGCGCCCGATCGGCGACAACGACTGCCTCGTTATACAGAGCCTCGACGGCGCGCTGGTGATCGTTGTGCACGGCCCAGTGTGCCACAGTCGGGCGGGTGTGCGCCAGAGGGCGGGCGCGCCCTCGGGCAGGCCCGCAATGCAGCGCCATCTGAAAATGGTCGGCGTTGCCAATCGGGGCGTCGGTAACGGCCGAAACGGTGGAAACCCGCCTTGCTGCGGCACAACCCAAACAACGGCGGGGCCTCTGGTTTGGCGCCAGAGGCCGCCTTTTTCGATCAACCGCGCAGGGTCTTGCCCCGCACGACCTTGAAGCGCTGCAATTGTTCGGCAGGCTCGGTCCAATCGGGATCTATCTGGGCGGCGCGACTGTAATCTTCATACGCCTGGCGCGGCTGGCCGAGCGCTTCATAGGCGACGGCGCGCGAATAATAGGCGACTGCCAGCTGTTTCGGACCGCGGGCAATGCCCTCGGTCAGCAACACCACGGCTTCATCGTCGCGATTGCCGATCTGCACCAACGCAATGCCCTTGTTGATCCACGCTTCGGCATTGTCGGGCGCAAGCCGGATGGCGGCATCATAATCGGCAAGCGCGGCATCGGTTTTTTGCGCCTGCATATTGATAATGCCGCGGTTAACCAGCGTCGCGGCGCGATCGTTCAGCGTCAACGCTTGATCGAGCAACGCCGAATCGCACAGCCGCAAGGCCTCGCGCAGCGGGCGCTTGGTGGCGGCGGCATCGAAACAGCTGCGGGCATAGCCGTTGCCGATGACCGCCGCCGACACCGCCACGGCCTGCGCCGACACCGCCACGGCCTCGGCCGACACCACCACGGCCTGCGCCGATGCGCCCATCAGGCCGGCGAGCAGTGGCAAGACAAGAAGAACGGCTCGCTTCATGACATGCGATCCCGTTTCCGCCGGCTGACAATCCGGAACCGGACAGGATCGGGCGGCGGAGACGACCGCTGCCCATCCGGCTTGGCTGGCGTTGATCCCGGCATGGCGGCGGTCAGGCGATGATGTCGGGGACGAGCATGTCTGCAAGCAGAGCGAGTTCGTCGCGCAGCTTGAGCTTGCGTTTCTTGAAGCGCTGCAACTGGATCATGTCGGCATTGGGCATCTGGCGCAGCGCCTCGATCGCTGCATCAAGGTCGCGGTGATCGCGTCGGGCGATCTCGATTCGCGCCCGAATTTCGGTCTCTTCCACGCCATCCGCTCCCTCGCCGCCGAATCGCGCCGCAACGGCTAAACCTGCTTATCACATCAGCACGCCGCGCTCCTTGCGGCACATCGCAATATCGTCGCACCAGCAATGAAAATGCAAGCATGGACAAGTCCGGCCGTTCGTGAAAGCATCGACATTCCCACCCACGGCCATCGTGCGCGATGGCACCAAAGGGAGACTTCAATGGCCAATGCCCATCTCGCCAGTCTGACCGCCCGGCACGCCAGGCTCGATGAAACGGTTGCCGCAGAAACCCGCCGTCCGCTCCCCGATCAGGCCCGGCTGGCGCAATTGAAGCGCGAAAAACTGAAGTTGAAAGAAGAAATCGACCGGTTACATTGATCGCCGCGCGGCCGGGTGCAGCACAGGACCACGCGGGTTTCCGCCAGCCTGCTGCCAGCGCCCCGTTCACTGCCAGCGTTACGCCCGGCCGCGCCGCGTTTCATTCGTCCCGGGTAATCTTCTCGTCGCGTTCATGACGCTCCTGCGCCTCGAGCGTCATCGTCGCAATCGGCCGGGCTTCCAGTCGTTGCAGCGAGATCGGTTCGCCGCTGACTTCGCAATAACCATAATCGCCCGCCTCGATCCGGCGCAGCGCCGCATCGATCTTGCTGATCACCTTGCGCTGACGATCCCGGGTGCGCAGTTCGATGCCCCAGTCGGTTTCGCTCGAAGCGCGATCGGTGACATCGGGCTCGCGCATCGGCTCGGCCTTGAGCGTTTCCAGCGTCCCGGCGGCTTCCTGGAGAATCGATTCCTTCCAGTCGAGCAACTTGCGCCGGAAAAAAGCGAGTTGACGCGGGTTCATGAATTCTTCGTCCGCTGTCGGGCGGTAACCCGCAGGCGGTTGTTCACTACCCGGCCCGCTCATGCCACCGTTATCGGCCATCGTCATCGTGTCGGCATTGTCGCCGCCATCCGAACCGCGCATCGAACCTGTTGAAATCATCACGCAAGCCTCCACCCGCCGGCGACAGCTGTGCTCGCCCCCCCGGGTCGTTGCACCCCTGTTCGACCGTCCAGAATGCCCGAAACCGGTCATTCATACCCCGGCGCGGCTCATAGCGATGCGATGACCGGCGAGCAAGCGGATTGGCACAGTGAAAGTCGTAAAGTTCGGTAATGCGACGCTGCGGCGCAGCCAGCGCTGCTTCAGCTCTTGGCAAGCCCGTCGAGCCGGGCCTGCAACGCAGCGAGTTGCGCCTTCAAGGCGGCCATCTCGGTATCGCTGTCGGCTGACCCCGCCGCAGCAGCGGATGGTGACGCCGCCGCAGCAGCAGCCGGACGCGTCTTGGCAATCGCAGCGCCGCTCAACATTTCCGATGCCGCCTGAAACAACGCCAGATTCTGCTTGGCAAGTTGTTCAAAAGGCTTCAGCGCCGCATCGCGAAAGCTGTTCTGGTTTTCGGAAAACGCCGCCATCGACGCTTCGAGGTAATGCGGCACCATACCCTGCATCGAATCGCCGTACATGGCGATGATCTGGCGCAGGAACGGCACCGGCAGCATGGTCTGGCCGCCGGCTTCTTCTTCCATGACGATCTGGGTGAGCACCGAACGGGTGATGTCTTCACCGCTGCGGGCATCGAAAACCTGAAAATCCCGGCCCTGGCGCGTCATCGTCGCCAGATGATCGAGCGTGATGTAGCTGCTGCTTTCGGTATTATACAGCCGACGGTTGGCGTATTTCTTGATTATCACCGGCGATTCGCCGGCCTTTTGGCCGTCAGCAGCGGTTGTGGATGCGTTGGCCATGAACAGTCCTGATATTCAAGAAACTCAGTGTTTAACACATATTGATGTTGCACCGCAACGTAGCCGCGGCCCGCGCCCCCTGACGGTATTTCTCGGCATGATGACGCGGCTATGCGCCGATGATCCGGCACGATTGCGCGCCGTTCTCGCCGGGCTGCGACGCTATCAGGCAGCGCCACCGGCACCGCCGCGCACCATGCGCCCGGAAATCGCCCGCATCGGCAGCGTCAGCCTCAAAGGCCATGGCGGCAGCGGCCCGCCGGTTGTCGTCATCCCGTCGCTGATCAACCAGGCGCACGTGCTCGATCTGGCGCCGGACAACTCGCTGCTCGCCGGGCTGGTGGCGCGCGGGCTGAACCCGCTGCTCGTCGATTGGGGTGAAACCGCGCCGCTGGGGATCGAGCAACTGATTGCCGACCGGTTGGTGCCGGTCATCGCCGGGCTGGGCCAGCCGGTGGCGTTAGCCGGCTATTGCCTTGGTGGCACGCTGGC
>CAJAHV010000351.1 GCA_903939555.1 uncultured Alphaproteobacteria bacterium
CCCCAGCCGCCGGAGGCGCTCCCGGGCAGGTCACTGACAATAAGGCTGCCTGCTGGCGGCCCTCGCTTCACGCCACCTGCTGCACTTGGTCGAACTGCAACCGCGCCAGTTTCGCGTAGAGTCCGCCCTCGGCGATCAGCGCATCAGGGGTGCCTTCGGCGACGATGCGGCCGCCGTCCATGACGATGATGCGGTCAGCGTTGCGCACGGTGGCGAGGCGGTGGGCTATGACCAGCGTTGTCTTGCCGGCCATCAGGCCTTCGAGGGCGTGCTGGACGAGGCGTTCGCTTTCGCTATCGAGCGCACTGGTGGCTTCATCGAGCAGCAGGATGGGGGCGTCGCGCAGGATGGCGCGGGCGATGGCGAGGCGTTGGCGCTGGCCGCCCGACAGGCGCGTGCCGGCTTCGCCGAGGAAGCTGTGGATGCCATCGGGGAGCTGGCGCAGGAAAGTGTCGGCATGGGCGGCTTCAGCGGCGGCCCAGACTTCGGCTTCGGTCGCGTCAGGGCGGCCATAGCGGATGTTTTCGAAGGCGCTGGCGGCAAAGACCACGGTTTCCTGCGGCACGACGGCCATGCGGGCGCGGATCTGTTCGGGGTCGGCGGCGGTGAGCGGTACGCCATCGAGCAGGATCTGGCCTTTTTCAGGATCGTAGAAGCGCTGGACAAGCTGGAACAGCGTCGATTTGCCGGCACCCGAGGGGCCGACGACGGCGACGGTTTCGCCCGCGGCGATATCGAGCGAGAAATCGATCAGCGCGGCGCCTTCGGGCTTCGACGGATAATGGAAGGTGACATGATCGAGCGCCAGTGCGCCCTGGGCGGGGACCGGCAGCGGCGTCGCATTGTCGGGCGCGCGGATCCCGGGGCGCGCGGCGAGCAGTTCTTCCATGCGGGCGCTGGCGCCAGCGGCGCGCATGAAATCCCCATAGACTTCAGTGAGCGTGCCGAAGGCACCGGCGACGATGGCGGCGGCGAAGACGAATGCGGCGATGGTGCCGCCGGTCAGCCGCCCCGAGATGACATCGAGCGCACCCTGCCACAGCACCAGCGTGATGGCACCGAAGATGAGGGTGATGACCACTGCGGTCATGCCGGCGCGCAGGCGGATGCGGCGCTTGGCGGTATCGAATGCACCTTCGACCGCAGCACCGAAGCGCGCTGCTTCGCGGCGTTCCTGGGTGAAGGCCTGGACGATCTTGATGGCACCGAGCACTTCGGCGACCATCGTGCCGACGCCGGCGATCCGGTCCTGACTGGTTTTCGACATGGCGCGCACCTTGCGGCCGAGCCAGACGATGGGGAGGATGGTGACCGGAATGACCAACAGCATCAGCACGGTCAATTTTGGCGACTGCACCGCCATATAGGCGATGCCGCCGATGCCCATAACGGCGTTGCGCAGCGCCATCGATGCCCCCGAGGAGACGACCTGTTCGATGACCGCAGTGTCGCTGGTCAGCCGTGAGGCGATTTCGGCGGGGCGGTTTTCTTCGAAGAACACCGGGTCGAGCGTCACGAGATGCGCCTGCACCGCCTTGCGCAGATCGGCGACGACGCGTTCGCCGATCCAGCTGACGAAATAGAAACGGAACGCCGTGGCGATGCCCATGACGATGACGATGCCGAGCATTGCCCAGAAATAGGGCGCCACCGCCGCCGGGTCCGACCCGCGGGCAAAGCCATTGTCGACGATCAGCTTGAGCCCTTGCGGAATGGCGAGGGTGGACAGCGCGGCGACGACCAGCGCGGTCAGGGCAGCGCCCAATTGTGCCGGATAGGCGCGGGCAAAACGCCAGAGCAGGACAAGCCGGCTCAGCTTCCTGGGTTCGGCGGCGGGAGCAACGGCTTGATCGGACATGGGACCTGATAGCAGGCCCTACGGCGCGGCTCAATCATTCTCGCTGCGCTGCGGCAATACCACTGATCGCGTTGCGGCAATGCCACTGGCCGCGCCTGTTGCGATGCAGCATATAAACGCGACCTATCAGAAAAAAGGTTTCGCGGTCGTTGATTGCTTTATGCTGCACCTGCGATAAGAGGCTAGGGTGTCCGAGCAATCGGGCGGTGCGTAACAAGGAATGTACATGCTTTATACAGCGCATGAGATCCAGCGGACGTGGCTGGCAAGCATGGGAACCATGGCGCAATCGACATCTAGCTGGCTGCTCAGCCCGAGCAATCCGATGTCGTACATGGCGACGAGCCCGGTGCTGGCGCGCGGTCTTGAAGTTTTTGCCCATGCTGCGGCACCGCGCGGCAAGCCGGATTACAATCTGCCCTTCGCCATTGTCGATGGTGCCAGCGTCGCGGTGAGCGAGGAGATCATCCTGCGCAAACCCTTTGGCCAGTTGAAGCATTTCAACCGCGCCGTTTCGGGGCGCAAGGACCCGCGCGTGCTCGTCGTCACGCCGATGTCGGGCCATTATGGCACGCTGCTGCGCGGCACCGTCGAACGCCTGCTGCCCGATCACGAGGTCTATGTTACCGACTGGCGCGACGCCAAGCTGGTGCCGATGTCGGACGGCAAGTTCGACCTTAATGATTATGTCGATTATTTGATCGAATTCATGAGAGAAATCGGCCCGGGAGGCCATGTTCTCGCCGTGTGCCAGCCGGCGGTGCCGGCCTATGCTGCGGTCGCCTATATGTCGGCCAATGATGATCCGGCGACGCCGTTGACGCTGACCATGATGGGTGGCCCTGTCGATACCCGCAAGGCGCCGACATCGGTCGATGATCTGGCGACCGACCGACCCTATGCCTGGTTCGAACAGAATGTCATCGCGACAGTTCCTTCAACCTATCCGGGCGGCGGTCGCAAGGTTTATCCAGGCTTTCTGCAGCTCGCCGGCTTCATGTCGATGAACCTCGCCAACCATATGAAATCGCATTGGGAATTGTTCAAGCACCTGGTCGAGGGTGATGATGATTCGGCGGCGGCGACCAAGGCCTTTTATGAGGAGTATCGCTCGGTCTGCGACATGACTGCCGAATTCTACCTGCAGACGATCGATGTCGTGTTCCAGCGCCAGTCACTGGCCAAGGGTGAGTTTGTGCACCGTGGTCAGCTGGTCAATCCGGCGGCGATCACCCGCACCGCGCTGCTCGCCATCGAAGGCGAGAAGGACGATATTTCGGGGCTGGGGCAGACCCGCGCGGCGCTTGATCTGGCGACCGAACTGCCGGAATCGAAAAAGGCCTATTACATGGCCGAGGGTGCCGGCCATTACGGCATTTTCAACGGCAGCAAGTGGCGCGACAAGGTGGCGCCGGTCGTCGAACACTTCATCCGCAAGCATGATCCGGCCAAGCTGACGCCGCTGCCGAAGCGCGTCGTGGTGCCGCTGCATGTCGAACCCGATGTGGTGCCAGGCGTCGAACTGGCCTGAGGCAATGGCCACTCCCTTTCCCCGCCAGGGGGAGGGGACGGTCAGGCGCTCAGCGCGGCTTCCATTTCGGCGAGCGCGAGCCAGCGTTCTTCGGCGGCGGCGAGATCGGCGCGGACTTTTTCGAGTTCGGCCATGACATTGGCAAAGCGCTTGGGGTCGCGGCTATAAAGAGTCGCGTCGGCGAGCACGGCTTCGTGGCGGGCGATCGCTGCCGCGAGCGTTTCGAGCCTTGCCGGCAGTTCGGCGAGTTCGCGGGCGTCCTTGTAGCTCAGCTTGGCGGCCTTGGCCTTGGCATTTTCATAGGTGGCGATCTTGGCACCGGCGTTGCTCTTGCCGCTTTTGGCTTGGCGCGCCGCCGCCAGCTTTTCCTTATTGTAGGCGGCCCAGTCCGACCAGCCGCCGACGATGGTTTCGCAATTTCCCTCGCCATCGAGTGCCACCACCATGGTGATGACGCGATCTAGAAAGGCGCGGTCATGGCTGACCAGCAGCACGGTGCCGGCATAGCTGTCGAGCACATCCTCGAGCAGATCGAGCGTTTCCATGTCGAGATCGTTGGTCGGTTCATCGAGAACAAGCAGGTTCGATGGCGTCGCGAATTCGCGCGCGAGCAGCAGGCGTGAGCGTTCACCGCCCGAAAAGCCATCGACCGGGGCATCGATGACGCTTGGATCGAAGAGGAATTCCTTCAGATAGCCCGCGACATGCTTGCGCACGCCATTGACCTCGAGCCATTCGCCGCCGTCGGCGAGCACGTCGCGGACGGTCTTGCCGACGCCATTTTCGGCATCGAGGCGTTGGCGGCGCTGGTCGATGATCGTCGGGTTCAGCGATTTGGCGCGCTTGATCTCGCCGCTGTCGGGCTCCAACTGGCCGAGCAGCAGCTTGATCAGCGTCGATTTGCCGGCGCCGTTGGGGCCGATGATGCCGATGCGATCGCCGCGGCGGACGCGCAGCGACAGGTCGGAAATGATGGTGCGGCCGCCGAAACTCTTGCCGACATGATGCGCGTCGATCAGCACCTTGGTCTTGCCATCGTCGCTGGTCGTGGCAATTTTCGCCACGGCATCGCCGGTCGTCATCGCCTTGCGGGTGGCGCGCAGCTCGATCAGCTTGGCAAGCCGGCCTTCGTTGCGGCTGCGCCGGGCGGTGACGCCGCGCAGCAGCCAATGTTCCTCGGCCTTGAGCTTGGTATCGAGCTTGGAGGCGTTCTTGGCTTCCTCGGCGGCGACTCGCTCCGACCATTCCTCGAAGCCGCCAAAGCCGACTTCGGCGCGGCGCAGCGTGCCGCGATCCAGCCACAGGCAGTTCTTGGTCAGCCGGGTCAGGAAGGCGCGGTCATGGCTGATCGCCAGCATGCCGCCGTTGAAGCGGTCCAGCCAGTTTTCCAGCCATTCGATGGCGGCGATATCGAGATGGTTGGTCGGCTCGTCGAGCAACAGCAAGTCAGGCTGTTCGGCCAGGGCGCGGACCAGCGCGGCGCGGCGGCGTTCCCCGCCCGAAGCGGTGGTGGCATCGCGGTCGAGATCGGCACCGAGACGCGAGGCGACCGAATCGAGCAGGTGATCGGCCGGGGCGTCATGGCCGGCGCGGGCATAATCTCCCAGCGTGGCAAAGCCGGCGAGGTCGGGGTCCTGCTCCAGCCGCACGATCTTGAGGCTGGGCGACACGGCGCGGCGGCCTTCGTCGAGCTCGATTTCTCCGGCGATGAGCTTGAGCAGCGTGGTCTTGCCAACGCCGTTGCGGCCGATCAGCGCCAGCCGGTCACGGGCATCGATGGTCAGGTCAAGGCCGCGGAACAGCCAGTTGCCGCCCTGGCGCAGGCCGGCGTTTTCAAGGGTGAGAATGGGTTCGGGCATGATCGATCGGGCTTGGCCGTGGCAAGCGGCGGAAAAGGGAACGTGCAGGGTCCCGCCAACTGGAACGGAAACGCGCCAAGGGCAAATGGAAAAGCGCCGGCACCTGTTGTTGCCGTCACCGGGGCGGGCCGGAGCGTCACATTCATCGACCGTTCACGGCCAAGCAGGGATTGTATGTTGTTGATTTTCGGGTTTAGTGACGCTGTCCATGACATCCTGCCTGCCTTTGTTGCTCTGCGCCGCCCTTGTAGCGGCCAGCCCGGTCGCTGCCGGGGTGGAGAACAAGGTGCGCGCGCTGCAAGAGGCCGGCGATATATTGCCCTATGAAACGATCCGCGCCCGGGTGATGCAGCAGGTGCGCGGCGAACATGTCGGTGTCGAATTCGATGCGGCAACCTTGACGTACCGCTTCCGCTTCCTTGTCGATGGCAACGTCATCAACGTCGATGTCGACGCCCGGACGGGGCAGCGTCGTTCGCGTCGCAGTTTTTAGGACAGCCGAATGCGTGTACTGGTCGTCGAGGATGAGCCCAATCTGCAGCGCCAGCTGAAATCCGCGCTGGAAGCGGCTGGTTATGCCGTGGATGTCGCCAGCGATGGTGAAGACGGCCATTATCTTGGCAGCACCGAAAATTACGACGCCGTGGTGCTCGATCTCGGCCTGCCCGAACTCGATGGCCTGACCGTGCTCGATCGCTGGCGCAAGGCTGGCCTCATCATGCCGGTGCTGTTGCTCACGGCGCGGGACAGTTGGTCGGACAAGGTCGCTGGGCTCGATGCCGGTGCCGATGATTATCTCGCCAAGCCGTTCCAGACCGAGGAATTGATCGCCCGCTTGCGCGCGCTGATCCGCCGCGCGGCCGGCCAGGCGACATCGGAACTGACCGCCGGTGGCGTGCGGCTCGATTCGCGCTCGGGGCGGGTGACGCTGGATGGCGAACCGGTCAAGTTGACCGCGCAGGAATTCAAGCTGCTCAGCTATCTGATGCACCACAAGGGCAAGGTGGTCAGCCGGACCGAACTGATCGAGCATATTTACGATCAGGATTTCGACCGCGATTCGAACACCATCGAAGTGTTCATCACGCGGATCCGCAAGAAACTCGGCCCCGACCTGATCAGCACGACCCGCGGCCTTGGCTACAGTCTCGACGACCCCGCCTGACCCGGCCGCCGTGGTGCCGCAGCGCGGCCGTTGGCCGGCTTCGATATTGCGCGGCCGTTGGCCGGTTTTTGCATTGAACGATCGCTGGTCGGCTTCGCGTTGGTCGCCGGCATCATCGTTGCGGCTGCGCATGATCGCGCTGGCCGCGGCGTGGATCATTCCGTTGCTCGGGCTGGGCGGCGTGGCGCTTGATCGTGTGCTGGTGGGCGCCATCACCCGAAATTTCGACAGCCAACTCGATTTCGTGCTGACTGCCATGGTGTCGAGCGCCGAGCTTGATGACAGTGGCGAGGTGCATTTCCTGCGGCCGCTTGGTGACCAGCGCTTTTTTGAACCCTATTCGGGGCTGTACTGGCAGGTGTCGGCGCCGGGCCATGAAAGCTTCCGCTCGCGGTCGCTGTGGGACCGGGTGCTCACCGGGGCATCCGGGCAGGATTGCCGCAAGCCGTGTCGTTACGGCAACCGGCGCTTTGCCGCAGAACCGCTGCGTGTCGTGGCTCGGGATATTCGCCTGCCCGGCGCGCCGACGATCTTTTATTTTCAGGTAGCGCAATCGACCCGGGATCTTGATATCCAGGTGCGGCAGTTGCGGGCGATCCTGTTCTGGTCGTTGGGGGTGCTCGGGCTCGGGCTGTTGGCGCTGGCGGCGCTGCAATCGACCTATGGCCTGTCGCCGCTGGGCCGGGTCAGTCGTGCCATTGCCACCATCCGGTCGGGCGATGCGCAGCGGGTGGGAACAGATTATCCCGTTGAAATCGCGCCGCTGGTTGGTGAAATCAATGAACTGCTCGATCACAGCGAACGCCAGGCCGATGCGGCACGACGCCATGCCGGCAATCTGGCGCACGCGCTGAAAACGCCGATGAGCGTCCTGATCGGCGAGACCGAGGGCCGCGACGACCCGCTGGCGCAGGCGGTCAGGCGCGAGGTGGGCACCATGCGCCGCCATGTCGACCATCAACTGGCGCGGGCCCGGGCGATCGGCCGGCGCGGCGCATCGACTGCCCGCACGCTGGTGTGGCCGTCGATGCAGGCGATAGCGCGCACCGTTGCGCGCATCCACACCGGGCGCGATGTCACCATCGATCTGGCCGGGGACCAGTCCCGGGTGTTTCGGGGTGAACGTCAGGACCTTGAGGAAATGGTCGGCAACCTGGTCGACAATGCCGTCCTGCACGGTGGCGGCCGGGTATTCATTACCATCGGCGGCACGGCCGAAACAGTTGAAATCCTTGTCGAGGATGATGGCCCCGGCATTCCCGCCGCCGCGCGGGCGCGCCTGTTCGCCCGTGGCGAACGGCTCGATACCGACAAACCGGGGACTGGTCTTGGCCTCGCCATCGCGCGCGATGTTGCCGAAATCTATGGCGGCATCATCGCGCTGGAAGAATCCGAGGATCTGGGCGGGCTGCTGGTGCGGCTGACGCTGCCGGCGGCGGAAGGCTAGGCTCGACTGCCGTCGATTGGAGCCGGCACCGGGCGGGAGGACTGCAATCGCTTCTGATGCGGTGCCGCCACGCGTGCCGGACAGGCGGTGCTTTGATCGGCAGGTGTTACGGTCTATGGCTGACATCCGATGTGGACGATCGATCTCAACGCCGATCTCGGCGAAGGCTTTGGCCCCTGGACGATGGGCGATGACGAAGCGATGCTCGGCATCGTATCGAGCGCCAATGTCGCTTGCGGCGGCCATGCCAGCGACCCCGACACCATGGCGCGAACGCTGCAACTCGCTCGGGCGCGCGGCGTCGTCACCGGGGCGCATCCCAGCTATCCCGACAAGGAAGGTTTCGGCCGCCGCCGCCTACCGATGATGCCGGTGGAGATCGAACGCTTCACCGTGGCGCAAATCGGCGCGCTGATCGGCATTGGCCGGCTGGTCGGGCAGCCGATCCTTTATGTGAAACCCCATGGTGCGCTTGCTAATGTCGCCGCCGAAGACGCAGCGGTCGCCGAAGCGATCGTCCGCGCCGTCCATGCCGTTGATCCGCAGCTTGCCATCCTGGCCATTTCGGGCACGATGCTCGAGCGGGTAGCGCGCGCCCGCGGGCTGACGGTGTTCAGCGAGATTTTCGCCGATCGCGGTTATACGCCCGAGGGATTGCTGGTGCCGCGCAGCGAGCCCGGCGCGATGATTCATGATCCCGATGCCGCGCTGCACCGCCTGCTCGGCTTTTTCCAGAACCGCCAGATGCCGGCGGTGGGCGGCGATCCGGTCACGCTTGCGGCGCATTCGGTGTGCATCCATGGCGACAGCCCTGATGCTGTGGCAATGGCGCAGCATATCCGCACCGGCTTCACGGTGCGCGGCATCGGCATCGCGCCCTTCATCACCCGCGCCTGATGGCGGCGCTGCCAGTCTGCAAGCCCGTTGGTGACAGCGGTGTGCTGCTCGAATTCGGCGATGCCATCGATCCGTTGCTGTTCGACAATATTCTGGCGCTCGATGCGGCGTTGCAGGCCGCGCCGCCGCCGGGCTTGCTTGAAACCGTGCCGGCTTATGTAACGCTGCTGCTGGTCTATGATCCGCTGGTCACCAATTTTGCGACCGTGGCGCAGGCGGCACTGGCACTGGCGGGGCAGGGCGGCGCCGCGCGCCGGGCCGGGCGCGAACACCGCATCCCGATGTGCAGCGATGCGGATCTGGCACCCGACCTTGCCGATGTCGCGGCGCAGGCTGGCATGGCGCCCGATGCGGTTATCGCGGCGCATCTGACCGCCGACTATCGTGTCTATATGGTCGGTTTTGCCCCCGGCTATGCCTATATGGATGGCGTGCCGGCGGCGTTGCACCTGCCGCGCAAGCCGGTGCCGGTGCGGTCGCGCCCCATCGGCTCGGTGATGATCGCCGGCGGGCAATGCCTCATCACTACGCTGCCGATGCCGACCGGTTGGTGGGTGATCGGCCAGACGCGCACGCCGGTGCTGCGGCTGGAAGATCCCGAGCCCTTTTTGTTGCAGCCCGGCGACCGGGTGCGCTTTTGCCGCGTCTCGCGCGCCGCGTTCGACGCCGGCTGATGGCGCGCTGCGTTCTGATGGTCGAACAGGCCGGGCCGTTGTCGACCTTGCAGGATGAAGGCCGGCGCGGTCATCTGCGCCACGGTGTTACCTGGTCGGGGCCGATCGACCGCGCCGCCTTTGCCGCGGTGCAGGCTGCGCTGGGCAATCCGGCTGGCAGTCCGGCGGTGGAATTGTCGCACGGCGGCATCACGCTGCGCTGTGTGGAGGGGGAAGCCATCTTTGCACTGACCGGCGGTGATTTTACGGCGCGGGTCGAGGGCGCGGCAGCGGCCGGCTGGACGACCGGGGTGCTGCGCGCCGGGCAGCGCTTGCTGATACGCGATGGCGGCGCCAGCAATTGGGCGGTGCTGGGGTTTGCCGGCGCAATCGAGTGTCCGCAATGGCTGGGCAGCGCGGCGACGCTGGCGCTGGTCGGGCTGGGCGGTGGCCGGTTGGTGGCGGGCGACCGGTTGGTGATCGAGGCGCGGTTGCCGGGCGAAGCGCGGCCGCTGCCGCTGCCGTCAGTCGCGCGCGGCCCGATCCGTGTCGTGATGGGGCCACAGGCAGATTTTTTCCCGGCCGAGGCGCAAGAGGCGCTGCTCGATCAGGAATTCAACATCGCGCCGGCCTTTGATCGCATGGGAATAGTGCTCGCCGGGCCGGCCTTGGTACCGTCGGCGGTGACCATGTTGTCGGCGCCGCTGCTGCGCGGCGCGGTACAGGTCAACGGCGCTGGCACCGCGACGATATTGCTCGCCGATCACCAGACGACGGCGGGCTATCCGCGCATTGCGACGGTTATCGGTGCCGATCTCGACCGGCTGGCGCAGTTGCGGCCGGGGACGAAATTGCGCTTTGCTGCGGTGACCGTAGAGGCTGCCGTGGCGGCGGCGCGCGCGGCAGCGAAAGCGCAGGCGACGTGGCTGGCGGCGGTCGCGGCTGGGCAGGGGTCGCTCGCCGACCGGCTCGCGTCGGCCAATCTGATCGACGGCGTTGTCGATGCGCAGGGGAACGAGTGAAATGCCGGACTGGACGGTCACCACCCGCGCGCACGACTGGCCGATGCGTGAACCCTTCGCCATCGCGCGCGGCGTGCAGGATGACCAGCCGACGCTGCAACTGCGGCTGGACGACGGGGCAGGGCATGTCGGGCGCGGCGAGGCGTGCGGCGTCGATTATCGCGGCGAAACCCCGGCGACGATGGCGGCGCAGCTCGCCGCGATTGCCGGCATCATCAGCGGCGGGGTCAGCCGCGATGACCTGTTCGGCTTGCTGCCCGCCGGCGGGGCGCGCTTTGCGCTCGATGCGGCGCTGTGGGACCTGAGCGCCAAGCGTGATGGCATGAACCCCTTTACCGCCGCCGGGGTGGTGGCGAGGCCGGTGGTGGCTGACATGACGATCGGTATTCGTGCCGTGGCGGACTATGCCGTGGCGGCGCGGCGTTATGCCGATTTTGCCGTGCTCAAGATCAAGGTCGATGCGCGCGACCCCATTGCCTGCATCGAAAGCGTGCGGCGCGGCGCACCGAAAGCGCGTTTGATTGTCGACCCCAACCAGTCGTGGAGCGTTGCGATGGTCAAGGCGCTCGGGCCGCGGTTGCAGGCGCTTGGCGTCGTGCTGCTCGAACAGCCGATCCCGGTGGGGGATGAAGCCGGCCTCGATGGCCATGTGCCGGCGGTGCCGCTGTGCGCCGATGAACTGATCGACGGGATCGATGACTTGGCGCGGGCGCGCGGGCGGTTCCAGCTGGTCAACATCAAGCTCGACAAATGCGGCGGGCTGACCGCCGGGCTGGCGCTTGCGGATGCGGCAGAGGCGTTGGGTTTCGGGCTGATGGTCGGCTGCATGGCGGGATCGTCGCTGGGCATGGCCCCGGCGATGGTGTTGGCCCAGCGCTGCGCCTTTGCCGATCTTGATGGGCCGTTGCTGCAGGCGGAAGATTGTGCGGACGGGTTCGTTTATGAACAGGGTGTGGTGCACAGCCCGCACAACCCGGCGCTCTGGGGCTAGAGCGTTGACCAGTGCCGCTTGATCGAAGTGGCCCGGGTCACGCCCGGGATGAGGGCAAGTTTCAGATCTCGCCCTGTATCATCGCTGGCAGCGCGCCTTCGTTGGCGGCACGAAGACCGGCGAGCGTCACCCCGGCTACCGTGTCGCCGCCGGTGGTGCCGAGCTGGCGGGCCGGCACGCCGATGGCGGGCGGCGCAGTGCCCGCAATCGTGACGACATACCGGCCCTGGCCTTCGCCGAACGCTGCCCCGGCATCGGGCAGCGCCTCCGCCACCAGCGTGACGCCGATGTTGCCGGCCAGCGCCATCTTTGTCAGCGCGACGAGCGCGCCGCCGCCCGATACATCATGCACTGCCGTAACCGTGCCGGCGGCGATTAGCGCGGCGACCGCTTCGCCGGCGGCGCGTTCAGCGGCGAGATCGACCGGTGGCGGCGGGCCATCCTCGCGGCCCTGGCATTCACGCAGCCACAGCGACTGGCCAAGATGGTCCTCGGCTTCGCCGATTAGCCAGATGGCCTCGCCCTCGGCCTTGAAAGCCATCGTCATCTGCCGGGTGTAATCGGCGATCATGCCGACCCCGCCGATTGCCGGGGTGGGCAGGATGGCGCTGCCGCCGCCCGTCGCGCGGCTTTCGTTGTAAAGGCTGACATTGCCCGACACGACCGGATAATCGAGCGCCCGGCACGCTTCGGCCATGCCCTCGATGCAGCCGACGAGTTGCCCCATGATGACCGGGTTCTGCGGGCTGCCGAAATTGAGGCAGTTGGTGATGGCGAGCGGTTTTGCCCCCACCGAAATCAGGTTGCGCCAGCTTTCGGCGACGGCCTGTTTGCCGCCTTCCACCGGGTCGGCAAAGCAATAGCGCGGCGTGCAATCGGTGGTGATCGCGAGGGCCTTTTGCGTGCCATGGACGCGCACCACCGCGGCATCGCCGCCCGGGCGCTGCACCGTGTCGGCGCCGACCATGTGATCATATTGTTCCCAAATCCAGCGCTTCGAGGCGAGATCGGGGCAGGCCATTAGCCTGAGCAGATCGGCGGCGATATCGGTCGATTCGGGCACGTCGGTGAGCGGCGGGCGCTTCGGCGTCGGCACATGCGGGCGATCATATTTCGGCGCTTCATCGGCAAGCGGCCCCAGCGGAATGTCGCCGACGATGTCGCCATGGAAAGTCATGGTGAGGTTGCCGCCGGGGACGACTTCACCGATCACCGCGAAATCGAGTTCCCATTTACGGAAGATCGCTTCAGCAAAATCTTCGCGGCCGGGCTTCAAGACCATCAACATGCGTTCCTGCGATTCGGACAGCATCATCTCGTAGGGCAGCATATGGGTTTCGCGTACCGGCACCTTGTCGAGATCGAGCCGGATGCCGACGCCGCCCTTCGACGCCATTTCGACGCTCGACGAGGTCAGCCCCGCCGCGCCCATGTCCTGGATGGCGACGATCGCGTCCGACGCCATCAGTTCGAGGCATGCCTCGATCAGTAGTTTTTCGGTGAACGGGTCGCCGACCTGCACCGTCGGGCGCTTTTCATCGCTGTTTTCATCGAATTCGGCGCTGGCCATGGTGGCGCCATGGATGCCGTCGCGGCCGGTCTTGGAGCCGACATAGACCACCGAATTGCCCACCCCGGCGGCGGCCGAATAAAAGATCTTGTCCTGCTTGGCCACGCCGACCGTCATCGCGTTGACGATGATGTTGCCGTTATAGGATTTGTGGAAATTGGTTTCGCCGCCCACTGTGGGCACGCCGACGCAATTGCCATAGCCGCCGATGCCGGCGACAACACCCTTGACGAGATGGCGCATCTTGGGCGCATCGATCTCGCCGAAACGCAGCGCGTTCATGTTGGCGACCGGCCGCGCGCCCATGGTGAACACATCACGCAGGATGCCCCCCACCCCTGTTGCGGCGCCTTGGTAAGGCTCGATGAAACTGGGGTGGTTGTGCGATTCCATCTTGAAAATGGCAGCGTCACCATCGCCGATATCGATGACTCCGGCATTTTCGCCCGGACCGCAGATCACCCACGGCGCTTTCGTGGGCAGCTTGGCGAGGTGCATACGCGACGACTTGTAGGAACAATGTTCCGACCACATCACCGAATAGATGCCGAGTTCCAGAAGGTTGGGCACCCGGCCCAAGGACGCGACAACGCGATCATATTCTTCGGGGGTGAAGCCATGGTCGGCAACGATCTGGGGCGTGATGTCAGTCATGCCGAGCCGATAGCCGACAGCGGGGCCGCTGTCATCCGGCAGAAGCGCCGTCTGGTGATTTGTCGACCGAGGCGCTAGGGTTGCAGTGCAGCAACAAGGAAGCAGAATGCCCCGCAGGCGCAAGGATGGCCGCAAGACCCAGATCGTCGTCGTCGGCGGCGGTGCCGGCGGGCTTGAGCTTGTCGCAAAACTCGGTGGCCATCTGCCGCGCGAAGATTTCGACATCATCCTGGTCGATCGCAACGCGACGCATATCTGGAAGCCGCTGCTGCACGAGGTCGCGGCGGGTTCGCTCGATGCCAATCTCGATGAGGTCGGCTATCGCGGCCATGCCTTTCGCTGGGGCTATCGCTATTTCGACGGCGCACTGGAAAGCATCGATCGCGACGCGCAGGAAGTCGTCGTCGCGCCGATTCTTGACGACGATGGCAGTGAAGTCATCGGCCGCCACCGTATCCGCTATGATTTTCTCGTCCTGGCGGTCGGATCGGTTTCGAATGATTTCGGCACGCCGGGGGTGAAGGCACATTGCCTGTCGCTCGATACCCGCGCCGATGCCGATCGCTTCCGCCGCCGCTTGCTCAACCAGTGCCTGCGCGTGTCGCGCAGTATGACGCAGAATTCCGGGGCCGATGCCTATGCCCGGGTTGCCATCGTCGGCGGCGGCGCCACCGGCGTCGAACTGGCGGCCGAACTTTATTCGGCGGCGACCGCGCTGGGTTTCTACGGCCTTGAGGTGTTCGATGAAAAACGCCTTCAGGTGACGCTGATCGAGGCCGGGCCGCGTATCCTGCCAGCACTGCCCGAGAAACTGGCTGCCGCAGCGACGGCCGAGCTCGAGGCGCTCGGCGTGCGCGTGCTGACCGGCACCCAGGTCATATCCGCCAGCGCCGACGGCATCGAAACGAAATCCGGCGAACATATCCCCGCCGACATCATGGTCTGGGCCGCCGGGGTGAAGGGCGCTGATTTCCTGAGCGGCATCGGTGGACTGGAGACGACTCGCAACAATCAGCTGCTCGTCGGCCCGACGCTGCAAACCACGCGCGACCCTAATATCTTCGCTATCGGCGACTGTGCCTCCTATACGCCGGGTGAAGACGGCACGCCGATTCCACCGCGCGCCCAGGCGGCGCACCAGATGGCCGCGACCGCCTATCAGAACCTGCGCGCGCTGATCGACAACAAGCCGTTGCGGGACTTTGTCTATCAGGACAAGGGCTCACTGGTCAGCCTGGCGCGCTACACCACCGTCGGCAGCCTGATGGGCAATCTTGTCGGTGGTCGCATGGCCATCGAAGGGCGGCTGGCGCGGCTGGTCTATACTTCGCTGTACCGCATGCACCTGATCGCCATTCATGGCTGGTTGAAGGGCCTGTCGCTGGTACTTGTCGGCCATGTCAACCAGGTGGTGCGGCCCAAGCTGAAGCTGCACTAAGGGCATTTGTCCGCGCTGCGGAGGCGGATGACGAACGGCTGGCGGCGACGGTCGCGAGGCGGTAGACAGGCGCGATGGTCGCCCTGTGCCCCGCCCGCTGATGCCCAGCCTGTTCGACAAGCTTTGGGATCGTCACGTCATCGCGACCACCCCGGGCGGCGCGGCGATCATCGCCATCGATCGCATCTTCCTGCATGAACGCACCGGCGCCGCCGCGCTCGCCAGCCTCGCCGCGGCAGGCCGCAACGTCGCCGATCCGGCGCGGGCCTTTGCGGCCATGGACCATATCGTCGACACCCTGCCGGGCCGCGGCGATGCCACGACCATGCCCGGCGGTACCGCCTTCATTACCGAAACCCGCGCCGCCTGCGCCGCTGCCGGCATCACTTTGTTCGACATCGGCCACCCCGACCAGGGCATCGTCCATGTCGTCTCGCCCGAGCTTGGGCTGGTGCTGCCGGGCCTGACGCTGGTGGCGCCGGACAGCCACACCTGCACGCAGGGCGCGGTCGGGGCCTTGGCCTGGGGGATCGGTTCGACCGAGGCCGAACATGCGCTCGCCACCGGCACGTTGCGGCTCAACCGGCCACGCACGATGCGGGTGGTGTTCGATGGCGTGCTGGCGCCGGGGGTGACACCCAAAGACATGGCGCTGGCGCTGATCGCCGCGCACGGCGCCGCCGGTGGCCAGGGCCATGCCATCGAATTCGCCGGATCGGCAGTGACCGCACTGGCGATGGAAGGCCGCATGACCTTGTGCAACATGGCGACCGAATTTGCTGCCTTTTCGGGGTTTATCGCGCCCGATGCGGTGACGTTCGAATGGATCAAGGGCCGGCGTTATGCGCCGCAGGGCGCGCTGTGGGACGCAGCGCTCGCCGATTGGCAGGACCTTGCCAGCGATGCCGATGCGGTGTTCGACCGCGAAATCCGAATCGATGCCGCCAGCATCGCGCCGATGATAAGCTGGGGTACGTCTCCGGCGCAAAGCGTGGCGATTATCGGCGGCGTCCCCGCCTTTGCCGGCAGCGGCAGCCGCGCCGCACATGACAAGGCATTGGCCTATATGGGGCTGGCGGAAGGGCAGTCGCTCGCCGGCCTCGCCATCGACGCGGCCTTTATCGGCAGCTGCACCAACAGTCGGCTTTCCGATCTCGAACGCGCCGCCGCCGTAATCGCCGGGCGGCGGGTTGCACCCGGCGTGCGCGCCATCGTCGTGCCGGGATCATCGGCGGTCAAGCGCGCCGCCGAGGCACAGGGCCTCGACAGGCTGTTCACCGATGCCGGTTTCGAATGGCGCGAATCCGGCTGTTCGATGTGTTTTTTTGCCGGCGGCGAAAGCTTTGGCGCTGGCCAGCGAGTCATATCGAGCACCAACCGCAATTTCGAAAGCCGCCAGGGGCCGGGCACGCGAACGCATATCGCCAGCCCGGAAACCGTGGCAGCGAGCGCCATCGCCGGGCGGATCTGCGCCGCATGAGCACGCCCTTCACCACGCTGACCTCGGTCGCCGCGCCGCTGATCGAGGACAATATCGATACCGATATCATCATCCCGTCGCGCGAGATGAAATCGACCGGCAAGACCGGGCTCGCCGCCGGGTTGTTCGCCGGGCGGCGCTACACGCAAGGCCGCAGCGAAAATCCCGATTTCGTGCTCAACCAGTCGGCGTATCGCGCCGCCGCGATCCTGCTTGCCGGCGACAATTTCGGCTGTGGCTCCAGCCGCGAACACGCCGTCTGGGCGCTTGCCGAACATGGCATCCGCGCCGTCATCGCGCCGAGTTTCAGCCCGATTTTTGCCGGCAATGCGGTGCGCGGCGGCGTGCTGCCGCTGGTGCTGCCGCGTGCCACCATCGCTGCGCTGGCGGCGAGCGAAGGCGCTATCAGCATCGACCTGCCTGCGCAGACCGTCACCGCCGGCGCCCGCGTCGCTGATTTCAACATCGATGCCGAAGCCAAGGCGATGTTGATCGGCGGGCTCGATGCCATCGACCTGACGTTGCAAGCGGCTGATCGCATCGCGGACTGGCAGCGGGTTGATCGCCAGCGGCGCCCCTGGGTCTATCTTGGCGGTTGAACCCGGGGCATGAAACCCAACGGCAGGCCGGCATCGGGCGTGAAGCCATACAGCGGCTCGGTCGGCAGCGCGCCGCGCAGGATGTCGCGCACCGCCAGCAGCCGTTCGAGATCGATGCCGGTGTCGAGCCCCATCGCTTCGAGCATGAACACCAGGTCTTCGGTGACGATATTGCCGCTGGCACCCGGCGCAAAGGGGCAGCCGCCCAATCCACCCAGCGACGAATCGAAAGTCGTGATGCCGACATCAAGCCCGGCCATGACATTGGCAAGGCCGAGCCCGCGGGTGTTGTGAAGGTGAAGGCCGGTCAGATGCGTAGCCCCGATTGCGGCATGGACGGCGCGTACGAGATCGCGCACCTGCGCCGGGTTGGCATAGCCGGTAGTGTCCGACAGCCCAACTTCGTCGACGCCGGCGGCCATCAGCGCTTCGGCGAGTTCGACGACCTTGGCGGTGGTGACGACACCTTCGAGCGTGCAGCCAAAGGCGGTCGACACGCTGCCTTCGAAATGCGGCCGCTCGCCGGGCGGCAGCGCTTTGACCATCGCAGCGATGTCGCGGACTTCGTCGAGAACCTGCGCCTGCGTGCGGCGCAGGTTCTTCAGGCTGTGGGTCTCGCTCGCCGACAGCGGCAGGGTCAGCTTGTGGGCGCCGGCGGCGATCGCGGCGGCGGCGCCCTTCGCGTTCGGCACCAGCACAGCAACTGTAAGTCCCGCATGGGAGCGGGCATGGGCGACGATGGCAGCGGTATCGGCGAGCTGCGGCAACAGCTTTGCCGGCACGAAGCTGCCGACTTCGATCTCGCGCACACCGGCGGCGAACTCTGCATCGATCCAGGCGCATTTGGCGGCGAGCGACATGATCGGATCGATCGATTGCAGGCCGTCGCGCGGGCCGACTTCGCTGACCAATATATCGATGGGCGGGTGCTGAGACACAGACTTGCTCCAGTGGGAGTGTGGTCATATGCCGTGACGCAAAGAGGATGACCAGAGCGATGAAAAATCAGGATTTGCCGCTGGCCGGATTGCGGGTCGTCGAATTCACCCACATGGTCATGGGGCCGGCGGTCGGCGCCATCCTCGCCGAACTGGGGGCCGATGTCATCAAGGTCGAAGCGATCGGCGGCGATGCGACGCGGCGGCTGCTCGGCTCGGGAGCGGGCTATTTTCCTATGTACAATCGCGGTAAGGCGAGCATCTGCATCGACCTGAAAGCACCACAGGGTGTGGCGGTGGCGAAACAGCTCGCCGCATCGGCCGATATTGTCGTCGAAAACTTCCGTCCCGGTGCCATGGACCGGCTCGGGCTCGGCTATGACGCGCTGGCAGCGCTCAACCCGCGGCTGATCTTTGCATCGGAAAAGGGTTTTCTGGCCGGGCCATATGAAAGCCGCACCGCGCTCGACGAAGTGGCGCAGATGATGGGCGGCCTTGCCTATATGACCGGGCCGCCGGGGCGCCCTTTGCGCGCCGGGGCATCGGTCATCGATGTCGCGGGCGGCATGTTCGGCGTCATCGGCGTGCTGGCGGCGCTGGAAGCCCGCCACCGCACCGGGCGCGGCATGTTGGTGCAAAGCGCTTTGTTCGAAACCACAGCCTATCTTGTCGGCCAGCACATGGCGCAGATGGCGGTGACCGGAAAGGCTGCGGCGCCGATGCCG
>CAJAHV010000352.1 GCA_903939555.1 uncultured Alphaproteobacteria bacterium
AGCCGTGGCATGAGCGTTCTTGTCCTTGCCGAACACGACAATACGGTCCTGAAGGACGCTACCCTTGCTGCGGTGACGGCCGCCGGCCAATTAGGCGGTGATGTCCATCTGCTCGTTGCCGGCAAAGGTGCACAAGGCGTGGCCGATGCCGCTGCCAAGGTGGTCGGCGTCGCCAAGGTGCTGCTTGCCGCTGATGCCGCCTATGAAAATGCGCTGGCCGAAAACCTTGCGCCGCTGATTACCGCCCTGATGGCCGGTTATGATGCATTCGTGGCACCGGCAACGACGCGCGGCAAGAATGTCGCGCCGCGGGTGGCGGCGGCGCTCGATGTCGCACAGATTTCCGAAATCCTGTCGGTCGAGGGCCCGGATACGTTCACCCGGCCGATTTACGCCGGTAACGCCATCGCCACCGTCAAGTCGTCGGATGCCAAGAAAGTCATCACCGTGCGCGGCACTGCCTTTGCCAAGGCAGCGACCAGCGGCGGCAGCGCCGCCATCGAAGCGGCCGGCGGCCCCGGTGATGCCGGGCTTTCGGCCTTTGCCGGTGCCGAGTTGACCACCTCGGCGCGCCCGGAACTGACTGCCGCCAAGATCATCGTCTCGGGCGGTCGGGCGCTGGGTTCGTCGGAAAAATTCCACGAGTTCATCGATCCGCTCGCCGACAAGCTGGGTGCCGCCGTTGGCGCCTCGCGCGCCGCCGTCGATGCCGGTTATGCGCCGAACGACTATCAGGTTGGCCAGACTGGCAAGATCGTCGCCCCCGAACTCTATATGGCAATCGGCATTTCGGGCGCCATCCAGCATTTGGCGGGCATGAAGGACAGCAAGATCATCGTTGCTATCAACAAGGATGAAGAAGCGCCGATTTTCCAGGTTGCCGATGTCGGCCTGGTGGGCGACTTGTTTGCACTGGTCCCGGAACTGACCGGCAAGCTTTAGGCCATCGCGCTACATAAAAAGCCGCGCCGCCCGCCGGGCAGCGCGGCTTTTTTGTGCGCGCGGCAGGCCTGATACCAAGGTTCATTGTCAGTGACCGATCAGGCGGGGCCTCCGATGGGCCTGTGGCCCCAGCCGCCGGAGACGCCAACCGCCGCTGCATGAGCCAGCAACAACCAGACATGCTGTTATACAGTCAGCAGCCGGTGTGCCCCGCGGTCGAAGCGGTGGAAGGGTATCGGGCGCGTCGGATCCAAATCGCGCAGCGCCACTTCGGTCAGGATGGCGCGGGTGATCCCTGGCAGGTCGAGCGCCGCCGCCGCGTCCCAATCGAACCAGGCAATCTCGTCAAGCTCGCCTGAACCGTTGCCCGGGTCGAGGCTGGCGAGGTGGTGGGCATCGACAATGAAGAAGCGCGCGTCAAAGCGCCTCGTCCGGGCCGGCGGGGTGATGGCGCGGGCGACGAAATGCAGTGGCGCCAGGTCGGGCAGATGGCCTGAGCCGAGAAAGTCCCGCCATTCGCCGCTGCGGCTGCGGCCGGTCCCGGGCGTGCCGATGATCAGGCCGGTTTCCTCGAAGGTTTCGCGGATCGCCGTCAGCGCCAGTGCGCGGGCCCGCGGCGGCGGGCAGGTGCGCGCCAGCGCGGTTGCCGTCAGTGGGTTGAGGTCCGACGCTGCCGGCGCGCGGAAATCGGCCGGGTGGATACGCCCGCCGGGGAAAACCCATTTGTCGGGCATGAAGGCGTGGCCGCGTACCCGCCGCCCCATCAGGACACGGGGGGTGGGCCCGTCACGGCGGATGACAAGCAAGGTCGCGGCGTCGCGCGGCCGGATATAGGGCAGCTTCGGGTCGGGGCTGTCGTCGATCACACCAATGTGCCGAGCGAGGCCCGATCGAAATCGCGCAGTTCGTCGAAGCGGCCGTCGCGCACCTTGTTGGCCCAATCGGGATCGACGATCAGCGCGCGGCCGACGCCGACCAGGTCGAACTCGTCGCGTTCCAGCCGTTCGAGCAGCCGGTCGATGCTGGCGGGCTGCGAAGCTTCGCCTGCGAACCCGGCGATAAATTCGCCCGACAGGCCGACACTGCCGACGGTAATGGTCGGCACGCCGGTCAGCTTTTTCGCCCAGCCGGCGAAGTTGAGGCCATCATCGCCGTCGATTTCCGGGAATTCCGGTTCCCAGAAACGGCGTTGCGAACAATGCAGCACGTCGGCGCCGGCATCGATCAGCGGCGCCAGCCATTCGGTCATTTCCGCCGGATTGAGCGCTATCTTGAAAGTGTAATCCTGCTGCTTCCATTGCGAGAGTCGGATGATCACCGGGAAGTCGGGGCCTACTTCGGCGCGCACTGCCTTCAGAATTTCGGCGGCAAAGCGCCCGCGTTCGCCGATCGTCGGACCATTGTAGCCGTCGCTGCGTTCATTGGTGCCCGTCCAGAAGAACTGGTCGATCAGGTAACCATGGGCGCCGTGCAACTCGACCGCGTCGAAGCCCAGCCGCTTCGCCTCGCCGGCAGCGCGGCCGAAGGCGGCAATGGCATCGGCGACATCGCCATCGCTCATGGCATGGCCGAAGGGCTTGCCGGGCTTGAACAGGCCCGACGGGCTTTCCTGCGGCGGCGGGTTGGGGTTGGCGTGGTTGCGGGCGGCGCCGACATGCCACAATTGCGGGGCGATCAGGCCATGGCCGGCATGGGTTTCGGTCACCACCTTGCCCCAGCCGGGCAGCGCTGCGCCGAAGAAATTGGGGACATTGGGGTCGTTGACCGAGCCGGTGCGTTCCACCCCGGTGCCTTCGGTAACGATCAGGCCGACACCACCTTCGGCGCGGCGGCGGTAATAGGCGGCGACATCATCACCCGGAATGCCGCCGGGTGAAAAGCTGCGTGTCATCGGGGCCATGACGATACGGTTGGGCAGAGTCAGGCCCTTCAGCTTGAAGGGGCGAAACAGAGGGTTGGTCATGCGCGCGAGGCCTTGGTTCGAAAAACGGAAGCCCTCTTCGCCTAAAGCCCCCGCCGGATGATGACAAGCCGGCGGGGTTGCCGCTGGCGCTGCCGACGCCTAGACGCTCCGGCTCGTTCGAGCATTGGAAGTACCGCCATGGCCGGGGAAAACCCCCAGACCGATCTGCCGCTGTCGTTCGCCGGGCTCCTGCGCCTGGCGACGCCGGTCGTCGTGTCGCGCCTCGGCATCATGGCGATGGGCCTCGTCGATGCGGTTGTCGTCGGGCAATATTCATCGACCGAACTGGGGTATCAGGCGCTCGGCTGGGCGCCGACCGGCGTGGTCATCACCGCTGCGGTCGGGCTGTTGTCGGGTGTGCAGGTAATGACCTCGCAAGCCATTGGCGATGGCCGCGTCGCTGAAACCGGCGCGATTCTGCGCCGCGGCTGTGCCTATGCCTTCTGGATCGGTATTGCCGCTGCCATCATCCTCGCCGGTCTTGGCGGCCCGGTGATGCATCACCTCGGGCTCGACCCGGCGCTTTCCGACGGCGCGACGCCGGTGCTGCAGGTGCTGGCGCTGTCCCTGTTGCCGATCCTCATCGCCGATGCCGGTGTGTTTTGGCTGGAAGCGCATGGCCGCGCCGTGCCGGGGATGATTGCCATGTGGGGCGCCAATGTCGTCAATCTGCTGCTTAACCTGTGGTTGGTACCTGGTGGCAATGTGTTCGCTACGTCGGGGGCGGTGGCGAGTGGCTGGGCGACGTTCGTGTCGCGGGTCGCGCTGCTGGTGTTCGTCTGGGCGCTGATCGCGCGCTGGCCGCAGGCGCGCGCGCTCGGCGTTTTCACGCGGGCGCCGCGCGACCCGGTGGCGGCGGCCGAAATGCGCCGTGTCGGCTATGGCGCGTCGGTCAGCTATACCGTCGAGGCCGGGTCGTTCGCTGCCATGTCGATTATCGCCGGCTGGCTCGGCGCGCTGGCGGTGGCCAGTTGGGCGATCGTGCTCAATCTCGCGGCGCTGATCTTCATGGTGCCGCTCGGGCTGTCGACCGCGACGAGCGTTTTCGTCGGCCGCGCCCATGGCGCCGGCGATGCGGCCGGGGTGCGCCGCGCGGCGGCGCTGGGGTTTCGCGCGTCCTTGGTGATGACGCTGCTGATCTGCGGCGGCGTTGCGTTCGGCAATCATGCACTGGCGGCGGGCTATACCGCCGACCGGGCGGTGCAAGCCGTGGCGGCGGCGGCGCTGCTGCTGTCGTGCCTCTTCTATGTCGCCGATGGCCTGCAGGTCGTCGCGGCGCAGGCGTTGCGGGCGCGCGGTGACATCTGGATGCCGACGGCGACGCATTTCACCAGCTATATCCTCATCATGATGCCCGCCGGCTATCTGTTCGCGGTGCGGCTGGGGCTGGGGGTGAACGGGCTGGTCTGGGCGATCATCCTCGCCAGTCTAGTTTCGGCGGCGCTGTTGTGGGGGCGTTTTCTGTGGCTCGACCGGGTCAGCTCCGCAGCGCCTCGATCGGGCTGAGTTTCGCCGCCCGTGTCGCCGGCCACCAGCCGAAGAAGATGCCGATCGACGCCGATACCGCAAAGGCGATGCTGATCGCGAACAGCGTCACTGCAGTATCGAACCCGATGAACTTGCCGGCCACCATCGCCAGCCCGGTGCCGACGGCGACGCCGATGCCACAGCCTAGCAGCGACAGCATCAGCGCTTCGAGCAGGAATTGCAGTCGCACCGCAGCCCTGCTGGCCCCAATCGCCATGCGGATGCCGATCTCGCGGGTGCGCTCCGTCACGCTGACCAGCATGATGTTCATGATGCCGATGCCGCCGACGACCAGGCTGATCGAGCCGATGGCGGCAAGCAGCAGTGAGATCGCGGCGGTGGTCGTCGACAGCGTGTCGGTGATCGCGGTCAGATTGGCGACCGAGAAATCATCATCGTCACTGGCTTTCAGCCGGTGGGTGCGGCGCAACAGATAGGTGATGTCGCGTTCGACCTGGTCGAGCGCGTCGGCCGAGGCGACGCTGACCGAGATCGAGCGGATCGAGCGGCGAAAGGCATTGCCCTGCAGCAGCCGCAGCGCGGTTGTCAGTGGCACGATGATCACATCGTCGCGGTCCTGCCCGCCAAAGCCCTGGCCGCGTTTTTCCATGATGCCGATGACGCGCAGGCTGACCCCCTTGGCGCGGATGGTCTGGCCGAGCGGATCGCTGGCGCCGAACAATTTGTCGGCGACCGTCTGCCCAAGCACCGCGACCCGCGCGCCGGCGCGTTCCTCGCGCTCGGTGAAGGTGCGGCCGTCGCCGACGGTCCATTCGTTGACGAGGAAATAGGCCGGCACCGATCCGGTGACCTGTGTCGCCCAGTTGATCGGCCCGGCGACGACCTGCGCCGGCACATTGGTCGAGGGCGCGGCCGCCACGACATTGTCGATCTCGGCGATGCGGTCGGCATCATCGATGCGCAGCGTCGCGCCCGAGCCGGCGCCGCCGCTGAGCGGCCCCGAGCGCCCGCTGCCGGCGGTGACGATGAGCAGATTGGAGCCCAGCCCGGCGATCGATTCCGACACCTGTTTCTGTACGCCGCCGCCGATCGCGAGCATCAGGATGACCGCCGCCACCCCAATGATCATGCCGAGCATGGTCAGCACCGAGCGCAGCCGGTTGGCGATCAGCGCGCTCCACGCTTCGGCGAGCATGGTCACGATCACGCTGTCGCCCCCTCCGCATGGCCGTACAGCGCCGCTTCGGTCGGCGGGCCATCATAAAAGACCCGGCCATCCTGGATGCGCACAACGCGGTTGGTGGCGCGCGCCACTTCAGGGTCATGGGTGACGATCACCACCGTCACCCCCTGTTGTTCGTTGAGGCTGCGGAACAGCGCCAGCACTTCGATGCCGGTCTTGGTATCAAGCGCGCCGGTCGGTTCGTCGGCGAGCAGCAGTTCGGGGCTATTGGCAAGGCTGCGCGCCACCGCGACACGTTGTTGCTGGCCGCCCGACAACTGGCTGGGGCGCGATTTAGGCTTGTCACCGATGCCGACGCTGGCCAGCAACGTCTGCGCGCGCATGTCGCGATCGCGCTTGGCAACGCCCGAATAGACCATCGGCAGCGCGACATTGGCCAGCGCCGACAGCCGCGGCAACAGGTTGAACTGCTGAAAGACAAAGCCGATGCCGGCGTTGCGCAACCGCGCCAGCGCGGTTTCGGACAGCGTCGCGGTGTCGGTGCCGTCGAAGCGATAGATGCCCGCGGTCGGGGTGTCGAGGCAGCCGATGATGTTCATCAGCGTCGATTTGCCCGAGCCGGACGGCCCCATGATCGACACCAGCTCGCCCTTTTCTACGACCAGGCTGACCCCGTCGAGGGCGCGGAACGTGCCCGCTTCAGACTGATAGTCCTTGATGACATTGTCGAGGGCGAGCAGCGCGGTCACTTCCGGGCGCCGCCGATCCTGCCGCCGTCCTTGCCCGTTTTGTCGTTCTTGTACTTGCTGTCGGGCGGGCCGGAAAAGATGCCGCCGGCCTTTTTGTCGGGGGTCGCCTTGCCGGTGATGACTGTCTCGCCGGCCTTGAGATTGCCCGAAACGATCTCGCTGTTGTCGGTATCCGACGCGCCGAGCCGGACTTGGCGGGGCTGGGGCTGGCCGGCGACGAACGCGAACACCGTTACTTCATCAGGATCACGCGGCTTGTTGCCGGGGGCACGCTGGGGTTTCCAGCCTTCGGGCTTGAACGACAGTGCCGCGGTGGGCAGCAGCAGCGCGCCCTTTTTCTCCGCGACGATGAAATCGGCGTTGGCGGTCATCCCTGGCAACAGCGCGCCATCGGGGTTGGCGGCCTTCACGATGACGGTATAGGTCACGACATTCTGCTGCGTCGTCGGGTTGAGCCGGATCTGGTCGACTGTGCCGGTGAACAGGCGGGCGCCATAGGCATCGACGCTGAAATCGACCCGCTGGCCGGGTTTCACCTTGGCGACATCGGCTTCGGCGACCGAGGCTTCGATCTGCATCTGGGTCAGGTCGCGGGCGATCTGGAACAAGGTCGGGGTGTTGAACGAGGCGGCGACCGTCTGGCCGATATCGATCTGGCGGCTGATCACCACCCCCGACACCGGCGAACGGATGACACTGAAATCGAGATTGGCGCGGTCCTGGCGGATCTGTGCTTCGGCCTGCGCGACCTGCGCCGCGGCGCCTTTGGCCGAGGCCAGCGTCGTTTCATAATCCTGGCGGCTGATGTAATCCTGCTTGACCAGTTGAGCGGCGCGCGCCGCATTGGCGGCCTGCAACGCCGCACTGGCGCGGGCGTTGGCAAGCGCCGCCTCGCTGGCCTGCAACCGCGAAGTGAAAAGTGCCGGATCGAGCCGCAACAGCACCTGCCCCGCGGTCACGCGATCGTTGAAATCGGCGTAAAGCGCCTGCACGGTTCCCGACACCTGTGTGCCGACGCTGACGACGCGCACCGGGTTGATGACGCCATTGGCAGTGATTTCCTCGGTCAGGTCGCCGGTGCCGATCTCGGCGGTCTTGTAGAGCGGCACCGGCGGCGGCGGATTGAGCGCCTTCCAGGCGAAATAGCCGGCGATGGCGGCGATGATGACGCCAAGGATGATCCAGTTGCGCCGTTTCATGCCGAATGTCCCGAGTGTTTATCGCTGTTCATCGATGGCCTCGCCGATGCCGCCGACCGCGCGCGCCAATTGCGCGTTGGCGGTGCGCACGTTGAATTCGCTCTGCACGAGTTGCTGCCGGGCACTGGCCAGCGCGTTCTGGGCGTTGAGCAGATCGGCATAGGTGCCGGCGCCGGATTTGTAACGGCCCTGCGCCAGATCGGCCGATTGCGTGGCGCTTTTCACCAGCACGCGCGCGGTAGCGAGGCTGCTCAACGCGTTGTCGAGTGCTACATAGTTGGAATAGACCGTCAGCCCGGCCTGTTGCCGCGTCTGTTCGACCAGCGCCTGCTGCTGTTCGAGCCGGGCGCGCGCCGAGGCGATAGTGTAACGGGTGTTCCAGCCCGAAAACAGCGGCACGGACAGCGACAGGCCGGCCGACGAGACATTGCGGTCGATTGTCGTGTCGATCGCCGACAGCGTATTCGACGCTTGGATGGTGACGCTCGGCCGCCCCGCCGATTGCGCGGCACGGACATTGGCGGCGGCGGCATCGGCATTGGCGCGGGCGGCGATGATATCGGGCCGCAGCCGCTCAGCATCGGCGATCAGCGCATCGGCGCCGAGCTTGAGCAAATCTCCCGAGGGCAGCGGCGGCGGCGACGCGAGATCGAGGCTTTGGGTGGGTGGCAGGCCAGCGGCAACGGCAAGTTGTGCCGAAGCGGTGGCAATGGCCCCCCGCGTCTGAATCAGCGTCAGTTCCGCCTGCGCCAGCGACGTTTCACCCTGCAACTGGTCGGCAGCCGTGGCGACACCGGCGGTCTTGCGCGCGGCGGCCAGATCGCGCGACTGGCGGGCGAAGGCAAGATTGGCCAGGTTGGCAGCTTCGTTGGCGCGGTTGGCGGCCAGGCTGTTGTAAGCGGTCACAACGGTGAGGACGACGCCTTGCGCCGCATCGGCATAATTGGCCAGCGCGGCACGTTGCTGGGCGGTGGTGGCGTCGATCTGGGCGCGGCGGCCGCCGCCGTCGAATATCAGGTAGTTGACTGCCAGCCGCGCCGAACTGTTGATTTGGGTCAGCACGCTGCTGCCGCTGACCAGATTACCGTTCGAATCGATGAAACCGGTGGTCTGGAAGCTTTTGCTGCTGCTCAATGTCGGCCCGATGCCGAGGTTGACGCCGGGCAGTTCGGCACTGCGCGCCACGCCGATCTGCGCTGCGGCGGCTCGCACCGTGGCCCAGGAAGCCGCCGTTTGCGGATTGCGGCATAGCGCGACATCGACAAGATCTGCCAGTGTCAGCTGTCGTCTTGGCAATTCGCTACATGCCCTCTGGCCGGCGCTGACCGGCGGCGCCGTGACCGGAATGATGCCACGCGGGTCATCGTGCGTGCGCGGTGCAACGCTGGCGCTGAGCGCCGGGGTGGCCAGCAACAGCGCAAAAAGGGTGGGGAACGATTTCATCGGGCTGGGGGAACCATTACGCACCTTCTGCTTACGCTGCGAGCCATTGTTATCCCCTGCCCACAAAAGGTAATATTCGGTTGCGGTCAGGCGGCGATCCGCAGTCGCTTTGCCCCTGCAACGATTTCGCGCTGAACATCGGCGACATACGGTTCGAAATTGACCTGCATGGTGTGGCGGCGGCTGGCGTAATAATGCGCCTGGTAGCGGTGTTCGTCGGTGGCAATCGCCTTCGTCATCGTTGCCGGGTCGGGCAGGGCATAGTGGCCTGTCAGGTACGCCAGCAACAGTTTGGATTGCTGTTCGGCAAGGTTGACCAATGTCGGCAACGATTGCGCCAGTCCCATAAACCACAGGCCATGCAGCGCAGGGTCGGCCTGCACCATGCGCTTGAACAGCGGGATGTGGTTGTCGGTGATCCGGGCATCCTCAGGGGCCAGGAAGGGAAAGTCGATATTGTAGCCGGTGGCCGTGATGATGACGTCCACGCTCTCGCGGCTGCCGTCGGCAAAGACCACGCCATCGCCATCGAGCCGCTCGATCGCCGGCTTGATGACGATATCGCCGTTCGACAACCGGCCGAGGAATTCACCACTGACGGTCGGGTGTGCCTCGAGCGGGCGGTGATCGGGAGTGGGCAGGCCATAATCCTCCATCCGACCGATCGCTTTGGTGATGCTGCGTGCAGCCAGCTTGCGTACTAACCCCAGCGGCATCCAGGCCGGGAGCGGCGTCTTGTCCACCGGTTTGCCATTGAGCGTCTTGGGCAGCACCCAGACCCCGCGCCGGGTCGAGACCATGAGCCGCCCGGCGAGTGAACGCTGCCCGAGTTCGGAGGCGATATCGACGGCACTGTTGCCCATGCCGATGACGAGCACGCGCTTGCCGATCATGTCGACGGGCGCGAACGGCGTCTTGTAGTCATGGGCGTGGATCATCGGACCATCGAAGGCCCCTGGCCAGGCCGGGCGGTTTGGCGACCAATGATGGCCATTGGCAACGATAACGGTGGCGTAGCGGCGGGTGCCGTGGCGGGTGGTCACCTGCCATTCGTTGCCGGCGCGTTCCACGTGCGTCACCGGGCTGTCGAACTGCACCAGCGGCCGCAGTCCGAAGTGATCTACATAATCATTGAAATAACGCGCGATCAGGCTGTGATGGGCGAAGTCCGGCCAATCGGCGGGCACCGGAAAATCCTCGAACTGCAACCGAGTCTTGGATGTGTCGATGTGCAGTGATTGATAGGCGCTGCTCATGCCATTGGGGTTATCATAGGCCCAATTGCCTCCGATGCGGTCCGATGCTTCGAACCAGTCGAAGGCGATGCCGGCAAATTTCAGACGCTTGGCCGTGGTGAAACCGGAACAGCCGGCACCGATCAGCACGATTTTTGGAGTATCCGCCATATGTCCACGCTAGCGCGTCCGGCACCGGTTCGCTACAGCCGATGACATGTCTGAACCTTGCACCCACCTCCTGCTCTTTGGCGCCACCGGCGACTTGTCGAAGCGCATGCTGCTGCCGTCGCTTTACAACCTCGATGCCGATTGCCTGTTGCCCGACTGCCTGCGCATCATCGCCACGGCGCGCAGCGAATTTGATACGCCCGCCTTTGTCGCGGTCGTGGCCGCCGCGCTGGATCAATTTGTCGATGCGGAACGCCGCAGCCCGGTATGCGACGCGCGTTTCCTGGCGCGGCTGGCCTATGTGTCGCTCGACGCAAGCAAGCCCGACGCTTTTGCTGAACTTGCTGCCGCTGTCGGCGATTCGGCGCAGGTGTCGATATTCCTGTCGACCGCGCCCAGCCTGTTCGGCCCGACCATTGCCGGCTTGGCAGCGGCGGGGCTGGCTGGCCCGGGGGCGCGGCTGGCACTCGAAAAGCCGCTTGGCTCCGATCTCGCTTCCAGCCGGTTGATCAACGATGCCGTGGCAGCGGCCTATCCCGAAGACCGCACCTTCCGCATCGATCATTACCTCGGCAAAGAAACCGTGCAGAACTTGCTGGCGCTGCGCTTCGGTAATACGCTGTTCGAGCCGTTGTGGAACGCGGCCGGCATTGACCATGTCCAGATCACCATCGCCGAAACGGTCGGGCTTGAATCGCGCGCCGGTTATTATGACGGCATGGGGGCGCTGCGCGACATGGTGCAGAACCACATGCTGCAGCTTCTCGCGCTCGTCGCCATGGAGCCGCCGGCGCGGTTCGACCCGGCCAGCGTGCGCGATG
Source organism: uncultured Alphaproteobacteria bacterium (assembly GCA_903939555.1). Lineage (GTDB taxonomy): Bacteria > Pseudomonadota > Alphaproteobacteria > Sphingomonadales > Sphingomonadaceae > Sandarakinorhabdus. The sequence goes on from CAJAHV010000352.1 coordinate 11,195, forward strand.
AAAAGGTCAAGGTGCTGCGCTCTCTGCGCCCGATCGACCGCCGTACCGTCGAAAGCCACAGCGTGCGCGGCCAATACACCTCAGGTGCGGTCGCGGGCCAACCGGTGAAGGCCTATGCCGAAGAACTGGGCAAGACATCCGGAACCGAGACCTTTGTTGCCTTGAAGGCGCATGTCGACAATTGGCGTTGGCAGGGCGTGCCCTTCTATCTGCGTACCGGCAAGCGCCTGCCTGAACGGATGAGCGAGATCATCGTCCAGTTCCGCCCCGTGCCGCATTCGATGTTCGGCGATGCCGTGCTGAAGGCCAACAAGCTGGTGATTTCGCTGCAGCCCGATGAAAATGTCGGGCTGACGATGATGGCAAAGGCGCCAGGACTCGACCGCGAAGGGCTCAAGCTGCGGTCGGTACCGCTTCATATCGGCATGGACAACGCCTTTGCCGATGTGCGCCGGCGCATCGCCTATGAACGATTGCTGCTCGACCTGATCGAAGGCAAGCAGACCCTGTTCGTGCGGCGCGACGAAGTCGAGGCGCAGTGGACCTGGATCGACCAGATCCGCGCCGGCTGGGAGGCGACCGACATGGCGCCAAAGCCCTACGCTGCCGGCAATTGGGGCCCGCCCGCGGCCATCGCGCTGACCGAGCGGAACGGGGTCAGCTGGCACGATTGACCGATGCCGGCCAGCACCGCATCACAGTGGGTGCATGAGGCGACGAAGCTTGCGGACAGGTGGCGTCAAGGCGTCTCCGACAACTCGAACTTCATCAGCAACGTGCGTTGCACGCGGCTGAGATTGTCGTCGCTGATCATGTAGAGGAACGTCCTCCCGCCGTGTCGGCGCAGGGCCAGCCCCTCCATGTTGTCGAAGGTCAGCGGTGCTTCGAAGCGCGCCAGCAGGCGTTGCGGTAGCGGGGCGGCGGCATTTCCGGCCAGCGCCGGCGCCAGATCGACGCGGGTCAGCGCCGCGCTCCAGCCGCCGAACCCCGAAAAGCGGCGGTGGAGAACAAGGATGCGATGCCCATCAAGGGCGATCGCATCGGTGGGGCTATAGCCGGGCAGCGGCTGTACGCCGATTTCGACCGTCTCGCCGGCGCGGGTAAGCAGCGCCCTAATGGTGCCATCGGGACGCCGGGCGCCTTCGGCCAGGATGATCCGCGCCCCGCCGGGAAGCAATGCCATCGCCTCGCCGCCGCCATTGGCCGGCCAGCCGGTCATCGCGGTGATTACTTCGGTGGAGGCCGGCGGCTGGGTGAGACTTGCCGGCCGGCGCGCGTTGATGCCAGTGAAATGCGCCAGCCGGTGCTGTTGTTCATAAACGACCGAGGTGATGCCGGTTGTCGGGTCATGCTCCACGGCTTCGGCATCGACATCGGCCTTGCGCGCCGCCGGCTGGCCATCCGGCTGGGGTAGCGACGCCATCACCACCGTTGCGACGCCGACGAGCCGACCACGGCTTTCGATTGTTGCCAGCGTCAGCCAGTTGCCGGTGTCGGTGACGGCGATCAAGCGGTCGCCGCCGCCATCGCGCAGACCTGAAATGCCGCCGAACCGCGCGTCGGGACTGGTAAGCTGCACAGCGCCGGCAAAGCGCAG
>CAJAHV010000353.1 GCA_903939555.1 uncultured Alphaproteobacteria bacterium
GCAATTGTTCCCGGGCTATGATCTCATCGGCGATGGCGCCTTTCGCGTCATTCGCGACAGCGATATCGAAGTTGAGGAAGAAGCCGAGGATCTGGTGCGTTTCTACCAGACGGCGCTGAAGCGCCGGCGGCGCGGCGAAGTCATCCGTTTGAAGATCGAAGCGACGACGCCGCCGGGGCTGCACACGCTCGTTCAGAATGCGCTCGGCGTCGGCGAACGCGACACCACGGTCGTCACCGGCGTGCTCGGTGTCGCCGACCTGGCGTTGCTTGTCGATGAAGACCGGCCCGATCTCAAGTTCGAACCCTATACACCGCGCTTTCCCGAACGCATCCGCGAACATGGCGGCGATTGCTTTGCCGCGATTCGCGCCAAGGACTTGGTCGTCCACCATCCTTATGAAAGCTTCGAGGTGGTGCTCGCCTTTCTCAAACAGGCGGCGGCCGACCCCGATGTCATCGCCATCAAGCAGACATTGTATCGCGCCGGCAAGAATTCGCCGATCGTGCGCACGCTGATCGATGCCGCCGAAGCCGGCAAGTCGGTGACGGCGGTTGTCGAACTGAAGGCGCGCTTCGACGAGGAGCAGAATCTCGTCTGGGCGGCGGCGCTGGAGCGCGCCGGGGTGCAGGTGGTCTATGGATTCATGGAATTGAAGACCCATGCCAAGCTGTCGATGGTGGTGCGGCGTGAGGGCGGCGACATCCGGACCTATGTGCATTTCGGCACCGGCAATTATCATCCAATGACGGCGCGCATCTATACCGACCTGTCATTCTTCACCGCCGATGCGGTGCTGGCGCGCGATGCGGCGCAGGTGCTCAACTACATCACCGGCTATGTGCAGCCGACCCGGCTGGAAAAGCTGGGCATGGCGCCGCTGACCATGCGCGACAAGATCTATGAGCTCATCGATGGCGAAATCGCCCATGCCGTGGCCGGCCGTCCGGCGGAAATCTGGGTAAAGCTCAACAGCCTTGTCGATACCGGCGTTATCGAAAAACTGTATGAGGCGAGCAATGCCGGGGTGCAGATCGAACTGATCATCCGTGGCATCTGCTGCCTGCGTCCCGGTGTGCCCGGCCTGTCGGAACGCATCCATGTCCGCTCGGTCGTCGGCCGCTTTCTCGAACACAGCCGTATCATGGCCTTTGGCAATGGCGCTGAACTCCCGTCCGCGGCGGCGCAGGTCTATATTTCCAGCGCCGACTGGATGCCGCGCAACCTTGACCGCCGGGTCGAGGTGATGGTGCCGATCGAAAATCCCACGGTCCATGCCCAGGTACTCGACCAGGTGATGGTGGCCAATTTGAAGGACACCGAACAAAGCTGGGAATTGCGCGCCGATGGTAGTTACAAGCGTCTGCGCGGCCGACGCAACACCAGCAGCGAGCCGCCGTTCAACCTGCATCGCTATTTCATGACCAACCCCTCGCTGTCGGGGCGTGGCGCCGCGCTGAAGACGGCGGGCGGTGTGCCGCGGTTGGTGCTCGTGGATGATGATGATGACGATGATGGTGACGAACACCCGCTGTGATACGGCTTGGCCGGCGCGGCAGCTTGCGCCATAGCAGCGGCGGGCGATGGGTGCCCGCAACCGTGTTCGGGAGTTGACGTGGCCAGCCTGTTGACAAGTGTTGGGGCGGCACGGGGCGGCACCGCCCAAGCGTCGGTGGCGGGCGTCGGAAGGCCGGCGCTCAATGGCATCATCGACATCGGTTCCAATTCGGTGCGTCTTGTCGTCTATGAAGGGCTGACACGCATCCCGGCGATGCTGTTCAATGAAAAGGTCATGGCCGGGCTGGGGCGCGGTCTGGCCAGCAATGGCCGGCTCGGCAGGGGCGCCATGGACACGGCCGTCACGGCGCTGAAGCGCTTTGCCGCGCTTGCCGATGCCATGGGGGTGACGCAGTTGCGGACCGTGGCGACCGCAGCGGTGCGCGAAGCGGCCAATGCCGATCAGTTCATCGCCCGGGTTGCCGCTGAAACCGGGCTGCTGATCGAGACCATCGATGGCGAGACCGAAGCGCGCGGCGCCGCCTTTGGGGTCATCGCCGGCATTCCCGATGCTGATGGCATTGTTGGAGATCTGGGCGGCGGCAGCCTTGAATTGATCCGTGTTGCCCGTGGCGAGATGCATGAACGCATATCGCTGCCGATCGGATCGCTGCGCCTCGATGCGGTGCGCAAGCGCGACAGGCGTGCATTGGCGCCCTTCATCAAGAAAAGCCTCGACAAGGTCGGTTGGGCGGCGGTCGGCAAGGGCTTGCCCTTTTATATGGTCGGTGGTTCGTGGCGGGCGTTGGCGCAGGTGCATATCCACCAGTCAGGGCACCCGCTGCCGATCGTCCACCAATATGAAATGCCACGCGAGGCGCCGGCGTCGCTGGTGCGCAGCCTGACTCAGATCGGTCTTGGTACGTTGCGGCAGGTGCCCAATATCTCGACATCGCGACTGCCGTCGCTGCCCGGCGCCGCGATGCTGCTGGCGGCAACCGTGAAGAAGCTGGGGTCATCCTCGGTCATTGCCTCGGGCTTCGGCCTGCGTGAAGGCCTGTTGTTCGGGCAATTGCCGCCCGATGTGCAAAAGCTCGACCCGTTGATTGTCGCGGCGCGGCAGGAAGGTGTGCGACAGGGGCGCTTTCCCGAACATGGCGACATGCTGTTCGACTGGATGGACGCGTTGTTCGGTGGCAGTGAAAGCGCCGCCGACCGGCGCTTGCGGCTGGCAGCGTGCTTGCTCAGCGATATCGCCTGGCGCGCGCATCCGGATTTTCGCGCCGAACGCGGGGTCGACGTGGCACTGCATGGCAATTGGGTGGCGGTGACGGCGGCCGAACGCGCTGCCCTCGCGCAGGCGCTGCACTATTGCTTCGGCGGCTCGGGCAGCGCGCCGGTCCTGGCGTTGCTGGCCCAACTTGCCACGCCGGCGCAACTGGCACGGGCGCGCGCCTGGGGGCTGGCGCTGCGGCTCGGCCAGCGGTTGACCGGCGGCACCGCGACGGCGCTGACGGCGAGCCGGCTAGGCCGCGATGGCAATGATGTCGTGCTGCGGATCGATTCCCGCCACGCGGCGCTGTTCGGCGATGCCGTGTTGCGGCGGTTGAAACTTCTCGGCAACGCGATGGCGCTCGAACCTCGGGTGCTGATGGCCTAGCGACAGGGGCCGCTGATGTCCCGGCAGCAGGGGCCGCTGATGAGGGCCGGGCGCGGTCGCCTACATCCTGAACGTGCCAAAGCGGGTTTCGGGCACCGGGCGTTGCAGGCTGGCGGCGAGCGATAGCGCCACCACGCGCCGCGTGTCGGCCGGATCGATAATGCCATCGTCCCACAACCGGGCGGAGGCATGATAGGGGTGGCCTTCGCGTTCGTACTGGGCGCGGATAGGTGCCTTGAAGGCTTCTTCTTCGGCCTTGTTCTTGAAGCCGCCGGTCTTGACCGTCGCCAGCACGCTGGCCGCCTGTTCGCCGCCCATGACGCTGATACGGGCATTGGGCCACATCCACAGGAAGCGCGGGGAATAGGCGCGGCCGCACATACCGTAGTTGCCGGCACCGAAGCTGCCGCCGGTCACGACGGTGATCTTGGGAACAGCGGCACAGGCGACGGCGGTGACCAGCTTGGCGCCGTGCTTTGCGATGCCTTCATTCTCGAAGCGCTTGCCGACCATGAAGCCCGAGATGTTCTGGAGGAACAGCAGCGGAATGCGGCGCTGGCAGGCGAGTTCGATGAAATGCGCGCCTTTCTGGGCGGATTCGGAGAACAGGATGCCGTTGTTGGCGAGGATGGCGACCGGCATGCCCTCGATATGGGCAAAACCGGTGACCAGCGTTTCGCCATAGCGTGGCTTGAAGGCGTGAAAATCCGACCCGTCGACGATACGCGCGATGACTTCATGGACATCGACCGGCGTGCGCGTATCGATCGGTGCGAGGCCGTGGAGGTCGCTGGCGTCGAACAACGGCGGCCGGATCGGCTGCGCCGGCACCGGCGTTGCGGCGGGAAGCGTCGAGACAATGGCGCGGGCGAGGCGCAGCGCGTCGGCATCGTCCTGCGCCAGATGGTCGGCAACCCCCGAAAGCCGGGTGTGGACATCGCCGCCGCCGAGTTCTTCGGCGGTCACATCCTCGCCGGTCGCCGCCTTGACCAGCGGCGGGCCACCCAGAAAGATGGTGCCCTGTTCCCGCACGATGATCGATTCATCGGCCATGGCGGGCACATAGGCGCCGCCGGCGGTGCAACTGCCCATCACTACGGCGATCTGACTGATGCCCTGTGCCGACATATTGGCCTGGTTGAAGAAGATGCGGCCGAAATGATCGCGATCGGGGAACACCTCGTCCTGGCGCGGCAAGTTGGCGCCTCCCGAATCGACAAGATAGACGCAGGGCAGGCCATTTTGCGCGGCGATTTCCTGGGCGCGCAGGTGCTTCTTGACGGTCAGCGGGTAATAGCTGCCGCC
>CAJAHV010000354.1 GCA_903939555.1 uncultured Alphaproteobacteria bacterium
ATAGCTCAGCGCCAGCGCGGCGGCGGTGCGGCGCTGGTTGTGGCGGCAGCGGTCGAGCGCTGCGACAAGGATCTCGCGTTCACAGGCCAGTACCGCGGCGCGGAAATCAGTGACGGCGGCGCGGGTGGACGCGGGCCGGGCGGGCGCGGGCAGGGTGGGTGCCGGCAGGGCGCCGGCTTCGGCAACCGGGTCGCTTGCCGGTGTTGCGGGGGCAGCGGCAACCGGCGGCTGGCTGGCCGGGCGCCAGGGTGATTCGAACGGATCGATGATGATCCGCCCGACCGCCGAATCGGCATCGCCCCAGCGATACAGCGAGCGTTCGACGACATTCTTCAATTCGCGGACATTGCCTGGCCAGCCATGGCTTTCGAGCAGCGCCATTGCCTTGTCGGTAAAGCCCGGGAAGCGCGCCCAGCCGAGTTCGGCGGCCATGCGCCTGGCGAAATGCAGCGCCAGCACTTCGATGTCCTCGCCGCGTTCGCGCAAGGGCGGCAACGTGACAACTTCGAACGACAGCCGGTCGAGCAGATCGGCACGAAAACGGCCGCGCGTCACCAGGCCGGGCAGATCTTCGTTGGTGGCGCCGACCAGCCGCACATCGACGGCGATGGCGCGGTTGGAGCCGATGCGGGTCAATTCGCCATATTCGACGACGCGCAACAGGCGTTCCTGTGCCGCGGGTGACAGAGTGGCGATTTCGTCGAGAAACAGCGTCCCGCCATCGGCATCTTCGAAGCGCCCCGCCCTTGCCCGCGCCGCGCCGGTAAAGGCGCCGGCTTCATAACCGAAAAGTTCGGCATCGATGAGGTTTTCGGGCAGCGCCGCGCAGTTGAGCGAGACGAGCGGCCCGCCCCAGCGCGGGCTGAGCCGGTGCAGCCGCTCGGCGATCAGTTCCTTGCCGGTGCCGCGTTCGCCGATGACCAGCACCGGGCGGTTGAGCGCCGCCGCCGCCGAAGCGCGTTCGACCGCATCGAGAAAGATCGAGGCGGAGCCGATCAGGGGTGCGGGTTTCGCCATACCCTCAAAGTTAGTGCTTTTTACCAATAGTCAGCAAGCGTGCGGCCGAAATAAAATGTCAGCTCTAGTGCATTGTCAACAAAATCAGTGGGTTGGTTGTTTTGTCCAAATTGGCACGGGCTTTGCAATGCTTTCGGCATGCGTGGCCGGGCACCCGGCCGCCGACCAGACCCGCAAAGGACCCTGCCATGACCAACATCTTCACCAGCAACAACACGCTCCGCAGCCTCGCCAGCGCCGTCGCCGCCCTTGGCATCAGCGCCATGTTCCTCGTCGCGGCGGCAGGGCCGGCGGTTGCCGCGCCCCGGACGTTCGACAACGCCGCAACGACTGCAACAGCAACGGCAACAACGACCGTGGCAACGAACAGCGTGAATTCGACCCCGAATTCGAATATCGTCCGCGGTGGATAAACCGCCGGCGATCGCCGGAGGGGCGTGGGCGCAGGGTTTCCCCCTCCCCTTCGCCTCCCCCTCCGGCCCCTATTTGCAGCACGGGAGCAACACCATCATGGGCATTTTTTCGCGGACCCGCGATATCATCGCCGCCAATGTCACCGACCTTCTCGACCGGGCCGAAGACCCGAACAAGATGATCCGCATGATCATCATGGAGATGGAGGAGACGCTGGTCGAAGTCCGCGCGTCGGCCGCGCGCACCATCGCCGACCAGAAGGAAATGCGCCGCGCCGTGATCCGCGCCGAAGCCGCGCAGGCAAGCTGGGCCGACAAGGCCGAGCTGGCGCTGTCGAAGGGCCGCGAGGATCTCGCCAAGGCGGCGTTGGTCGAAAAAGCCAAGGCCAAGGGCTTTGCCGAGCAGATGCAGGGTGAAATCGCCGCGCTCGACCAGGGCCTGGCGCTCAACGAAGCCGATATCCACAAGCTGGAAGGCAAGCTTCGCGAGGCGCGCAGCCGCCAGAACGTCATCCTCAACCGCATCGAATCGGCGACCAACCGCAGCCGGCTGATCGAGATGACCAAGGGCCCGCGCGTCGATGAAGCCTTTGCCCGCTTCGAGGTCATGGAGCGGCGCGCCGATCTCGCCGAAGGCCGCGCCGATGCGCTGTCGCTGGGCGGCGCGCCGCGCACGCTGGCCGATGAATTCGCCGATCTGTCGGCGGACGATGAAGTCAGCCGCGAACTCGCCGCCATGAAGGCACGCCTCGCACCCAAGTCGGAAGGTTGAGACGATGGACGAATCCTTTATCGCCATTCCCATCGTTGGCATGCTGTTCATCGGCCTGCCCTGGCTGGTGCTGCATTATCTGACCAAGTGGAAATCCGGCCGCGGCATCAGCCAGCAGGATGAAGTGCTGCTCGATGACCTGCACGAGATGGCGCGCCGCCTCGATGGCCGGCTCGAAACGATCGAGCGCATCATCGCCGCCGACAACCCCAATTGGAAGGATGGGCGCCTGCCCGATCTTTCCGCCGGCCGGATCCCCGAGCGCGGCGACCACCAGGAACTGCGCTGAACCAGCGCCCAAGCAAAGGACATCGCCATGTTGACCGTTCGCCGCCCGTTCCGCCTCGACAAGACCCATGGCAAGATCATGGGCGTCTGCGCCGGGCTCGCCAATTATTTCGGTATCGATACCGTCTGGTTCCGCGCCGGCTTTCTGACCGCTGCCGTGATCGGCTTCGGTTCGCCTGTCATCATCTATCTGGTCATCGGCCTTGTCGCCGACAGCCAGTCGGCCTGAACCTTTTCAACAGGACATTGCGCCATGAGCGTTCGCCGCACCCGTTTCTACCTCGACAAGCGCAACAAGCGCTTCATGGGGGTTTGCGCCGGCATTGCCGATTATTTCGGCTGGGAACCGACCTGGGTCCGCATCGGCGCGGTTGCCGCAGTGGTGCTGGGGGTCGGCTTCCTGCCGATCATCTATCTCGCCATCGGCTGGATCGCCGATCCCAAGCCGTCGATGCTGTATGATGAAAGTCTGGAGGACAGGCAGTTCTGGAAGAACGTCCGGGTGGCGCCGCAGCGCACCGTGCGTGATGTCCATGCCAGTTTCCGCGAATCCGACCGCCGGCTGCGTGATATCGAGGCCTATGTGACCTCGTCGAACCGCAGTCTTGCCAACGAGATCGACAGCCTGCGCTGAGGCGCTGGTTACAGGGGAGAGACGGATGTCGAGTGGCTTGATTTTCGCCATCGTGATCATCGCGATCATCACCGTCGGGCGCATCGTGCGCGCCGGGATGGAGCTGGAGGCCCGCAAGAACGGCTTTTCGCTGAAGGACAAGCGCGGCGCGCCGGTCAACGAGCTTGCCGAGGATAATGCCATGTTGCGCAACAAGGTCGCCCGGCTGGAGGAACGCATGGCGGTGATGGAACGCATCGCCACCGACCCGGCGAAGCGCCTGTCCGCCGAGATCGAAAGCCTGCGCGACACGCCGGCTTTGCCCGACAAGATCAACTGAGGAACAATCCGATGGCTCTCGACCCTGCCATGATTGAAGCAATCGCCCCGATTGGCGTCAGCGCTGTCTTCATCGGCACCATTGGCTGGGTGATGACCCAGTGGTTGCGCATGCGCCATGGTTATCCGCTCGAAAACAGCTGGGGCAAGCCGCTGCTGCCACACGGCGGTGGCGAGACGATGGAGCGCGTCAAGCTGCTGGCGCAGGAAAATGCCCAGCTGCGCGCCGAAGTCGGCAGCATGAAGGACCGGTTGCAGGTGCTCGAACGCATTGC
>CAJAHV010000355.1 GCA_903939555.1 uncultured Alphaproteobacteria bacterium
ATCGGCGGCAATCTGGTGCGGGTCGTGTCGTGGTACGATAACGAATGGGGTTTTTCGAACCGCATGGCTGATACGGCTGTCGCGATGGGCAAGCTGCTCTGAGCCACGCCATGAAGTTCCTCTCCATCGACGACATGCCGGATGTCGCGGGCAAGCGCGTGCTGGTTCGTGCCGATCTCAACGTGCCGATCGCCGATGGCCGGGTGACCGACGCAACGCGGTTGTTCGCGGCACAGGCGACCCTTGCCACGCTCGCCGATCGCGGCGCCAGAGTGCTGGTGCTGTCGCACTTTGGCAGGCCCAAGCCGGGTGACCGGTCGCTGAGCCTTGCTGCTATCGCCCCGGCGCTGCGCGAGGTGATGGGGCGGCCGGTGTCGTTCGTTGACGAATGCGTCGGCCCCGAAGCCGAAGCTGCGGTGGCGGCGATGGCCCCTGGCGACATCATGGTGCTCGAGAACGCCCGCTTTCATGCCGGCGAGGAAGCCAATGACCCGGCGTTCGTCGCCGCACTCGCCCGTCTCGGTGATTTTTACGTCAACGATGCCTTTTCGGTGTCGCATCGCGCCCATGCCTCGACCGAAGGGCTGGCGCATGTCCTGCCAGCCTTTGCCGGTCGGACGATGGAGGCCGAACTGGAAGCGCTGGCCAAGGCACTGGGTCGCCCCGAGCACCCGGTGGCGGCCGTTGTTGGCGGCGCCAAGGTGTCCTCCAAACTTGATGTGCTCGTCCATCTTGTCACCCGGGTCGACCATCTGATGATCGGCGGTGGTATGGCCAACACGTTCCTCGCGGCGCGCGGCGTCAATGTCGGCAAATCATTGTGCGAACATGACCTGGCGGTGACCGCGCTCGATATTCTGGCGCGCGCCGAAGCGGCCGGCTGCACCGTCCATCTGCCCTATGAAGTCGTTGTTGCCCGGCAATTCGCCGCCAACGCGCCGCACCGCAGCTGCAACGTCCATGAAGTCGAAGCCGATGAGATGATCCTCGATCTTGGCGAAGCTGCGGTTGAAGCGCTCGCCGATGCGCTCAAGACCTGCCGGACCCTGGTGTGGAACGGACCGCTCGGCGCGTTCGAGACCGAGCCTTTCGATACCGGCACGGTCGCGCTGGCGCGCATCGCCGGTGCCCTGACGCAAAGCGGCGGCCTGGTCAGCGTGGCGGGTGGCGGTGATACCGTCGCCGCGCTCAACCATGCCGGCGTCGCGGCGCAGTTCAGCTATGTCTCGACAGCCGGCGGTGCCTTCCTCGAATGGATGGAGGGCAAGGCGCTGCCCGGGGTCGTCGCGTTGGAACGGGGGCATTGATGCCGGTCGATACCGATCGCCTGTGGGAAAAACTCTATCCGGCTGCGTGGAAGCTGGCGCGGTCGGCGGATGCGATCCACGACCGGATCGGCGAGGCGTTTCGCGGTTTTCGTGACCTGAAGGGTGAGGAATTCGGCCCCGAGCAACGCATCATCTACAACGAGATCACCGCCCGCATGACGCGTGCCGGGGCGATTGTCGAAGCCGGCGCGGTCAAGACCGGTGCGGTTGCCAATACGCTGGCCACGATGACCGAGCTCGAAGCGAGCGAAATCGCCGAAACCATTTTCGAATTGTTTGTTCAGGTTGCCGAACTGCACTTCCGGCCACACTGACACTGCGCCACGTAACCGACACTGAATCAGAGGGATGACCATGACTCCGACCGTGAAAGCGATCCTCGCCAATTATGAATCGGACAATCCCGGGACCAAGGCCAATCTTGCCCGCATCCTGATGCAGGGTCGGCTGGGCGGCACCGGCAAGCTGGTCATCCTGCCGGTCGACCAGGGTTTCGAACATGGCCCGGCGCGCAGCTTTGCGCCCAACCCGGCGGCCTATGATCCGCATTATCATTATCAGCTCGCCATCGATGCCGGCCTGTCGGCCTATGCGGCGCCGCTCGGCATGATCGAAGCGGGCGCCGATACCTTTGCCGGGCAGATCCCGACAATCCTCAAGGCCAACAGCTCGAACAGCTGGGCGACGAGCATCGACCAGGCCGTCACCGGCACGGTCGATGATGCGCTGCGGCTCGGTTGCGCGGCGATCGGCTTCACCATCTACCCGGGTTCGGACGGGATTTTCGACCTGATTGAGGAAATCCGCGAACTTTCTGCCGAAGCCAAGGCGGTCGGCATCGCTACGGTCATCTGGTCTTACCCGCGCGGCGGCGACATTTCCAAGGCCGGCGAACTGGCGCTCGATGTCGGTGCCTATGCGGCGCACATGGCGGCGCTGGCTGGCGCGCACATCATCAAGGTCAAGCTGCCGACTGCGCATATCGAGCAGAAGGACGCGATCAAGAGCTATGAAGGCGGCGACTGGAGCACCCAGGCCAAGCGCGTCGCGCATGTTCGCCAGGCCTGCTTCAACGGCCGCCGCCTGGTGGTGTTTTCGGGCGGTGCCGCCAAGGGTGCCGATGCCGTTTATCAGGATGCGCGCGATATCCGCGATGGTGGCGGCAATGGCTCGATCATCGGACGCAATACCTTCCAGCGGCCACGCGCCGAAGCCATCGCGATGCTCGACAAGATCGTCGATATCTATCTGGGCAAGGATTGATCCGGGGCGCTGCCGCGCATCCGGCGGACCAGCGCCAGCATCCAGTTGCCGCTGGCAGCGCCCGGTTTGCGCCGTTTCGGCGCGGGCTTCGGGTTGATGCGGCGGGCGAGGTCGGGATAGTTTGACAGGACAACGGTGAGTTGCGGCGGCAGCGCTGCGAGCGCCCCGGCCCGGCCGGCGGTGGCAACCGCCAACACGGCCGCACGGTCAATCGGGCTAGCGCCGAGGGCGCGGTGCAGCGCGGCAGCCAGGGCGGGGAGCAGCGCACCGAGCAGGGTGAGGGCGGTAGCGCGGCTGCTGCGGGCCGATCCGGCGAGGCAGCGCGCCAGCGGGTCGATATCGGTGCCGAACAGGCGGCGCAGCAGGTCGTTACCCGGCAGGCCTTCATCGAGCAGGGCATCGAGCCCGGCCGGCGCCGCACCCGGCAGGGCGGCGGCGAGCAGCGGCAGCGCGCCTGCCAGCATCTGGTCGATGCGTCCCGGGGTTTCGCCGGTCAGGGTCACAAGGGTGGCGCCGAGATCCGCCGGCACTACGGCATGGAAATGATCGAGCAGGCTGGGCATCATGCGCCAAGGGTAGGCACGTGCTCGCCGCTTGTCGACATGGCGTCACCCGGCTAGACCCGCGCGCCAGCCCGAGGAGTTGCGACCGTGACCGAATACCCTGTGCCCGATGCCGATCCGCTGGCGCTCGATCCCGGCTTTGGCGCGCGTTTCGAAAAACAGTTCCGGCCGCCGTGCCAGCTTTATGTCGTCTCGCCGCCCGCCATCACCATTGCCGCCTTCACCGAAAGCCTGAAAGCGGCGCTGGGCGGCGGCCCGGTGGCGGCGTTCCAGTTGCGGTTGAAGGATGTGCCTGACGCCGACATCCTGCGCGCCTGCGAGGCGCTGTTGCCCGTGTGCAACGCCCATGACGTCGCCTTCCTGCTCAATGACCGTGCCGATCTGGCGAAACAGGCCGGCGCCGATGGGGTGCATCTCGGCCAGTCCGACGGCAGCATCGCCGAGGCGCGGGCGTTGCTGGGGCGTGACGCCCAGATCGGCCGCACCTGCCACGACAGCCGCCACCTCGCCATGGAAGCCGGTGAAGAGGGGGCGGATTATGTCGCTTTCGGCGCCTTTTACGACACCACCACAAAACCGAGTCATTATCGCCCGGCGCCCGAAATCCTGACCTGGTGGACGGTGCTGAGCCAGCTTCCCTGCGTCGCCATCGGTGGCATCTTTCCCGACAATGCCGCGCCGCTGGTCGCGGCCGGGGCCGATTTCATCGCGGTGGTGCGCGCAGTCTGGGACCATCCCGGCGGCCCGGGGGCAGGGGTGGCGGCCTTTGGTCCGGTGCTGGCCAACGCCGGCTGAGCCGACAGCGCGGAGGTCGGAGCGCTAACAGGTGGATAAATCGCTGTCCTACACGAACCTATTTGGTTATTGAGTGATTCGCGCCGCTCTTTGACATCGTGAATCGCTGGCGGTCGTCGCGTCACCTGTGGTTGGCAGACGCCGGGATAGCCGCTATGGCGTCGCACCTTACCGGAGAGCCAGCCTCTCCCTGCTCGCCGCGCGGGTCGTCCTTTCGATCGGGAAAGGCAAGTGAAGGAACACCATGGTTGCCCATTCTGCCCTGATCACCGTCATGGAAAAGGCCGCACGCAAGGCGGCGCCGCGGCTGCGCCGGGATTTCAACGAAGTCGATGCCCTGCAGGTCAGCCGCAAGGGCCCGGCCGATTTCGTCACCAATGCCGACCGCGCTGCTGAAGCGGCGATTGCCGAAGTGCTCGCCCATGCCCGTCCAGATTGGGGCATGGTGCTCGAAGAAGCCGGTGAGACCAAGGGGCGCGATGACCAGGCGCGCTGGATCGTCGATCCGCTCGATGGCACCACCAATTTCCTGCACGGCATGCCGCATTTCGCGATTTCGATTGCCGCCGAAGTCCATGGTGAAGTCGTTGCCGGGTTGATCCACCAGCCGCTGACCGGCGAAAGCTTCTGGGCCGAAAAGGGCCGCGGGGCGTGGCTGTCCGACCGGCGGCTGCGCGTATCGGCGCGGCGCGAAATGCCTGATTGTGTGATCGCGACCGGCATTCCCTTTCAGGGCCATGGCAAATTTGCCGAATTTTCCAACATCCTGTCGGCGGTGATGCCCGAAGTTGCCGGTGTGCGGCGTTTCGGTTCGGCGGCGCTCGATCTGGCCTGGGTGGCGGCAGGGCGTTTCGATGGCTTCTGGGAATCGGGCCTGCAATATTGGGATGTCGCAGCGGGCATCCTGCTGGTGCGCGAGGCCGGCGGCTTCGTTACCGATTATCGCGGCGGCGACGCGATGGTGGGGCGGCAGGAAATCGTCGCCGCCAACGGCAATATCCAGTCCAAGTTGCATCGTCTGGTGGCCGGCGCGGTGCGCTGAACGCCGCGGCTGTCCCCTTGCCGGATAGGCGGCCATCTTGCCCGGTGTTGCTCGCCCCGCTACCGTGAAGCCTTTCAAAGGCTGGGGGTTGTGTTGTGAAGCGTCTGTTTCTTGCCGGTAGTGCGCTGGCTTTGCTGTTATCCGTGCCTGCCGTTGCCGCCGATGCCCCCAGGGCGCCCGATCTGACCGCGCGGATCATCGATGCCGGCATGAACCATGGCGAGATCATGCTGACCGCCCAGTATCTGACCGATCGCATCGGCGGTCGCATCCCCAATTCGCCGGCGATGCGCGCTGCGGAGCGCTGGACGCAAAGCCGGTTTCGCGATTGGGGACTAAGCAATGTCCATGCTGAACCCTTTCTGTTCGGGCGCGGTTGGGCGATCGAGGCGATCAATGTCCGCATGACGCTGCCGCGCGTGCTGACGCTGCGCGCCATCCCCATTGCCTTTACCCCGGGCACCGCCGGGCCGGTGACCGCCGACATCATCGTCGCGCCGATCGCCAAGGAAGCCGATTTCGCACGCTGGAAGGGCAAGCTGGCCGGCAGGATCGTGCTGGTGTCGCGGCCGGGCGAGGGGTCGGAGCCCGGCAAGCCGGCGTTCCAGAGGTTGTCCGATGAGGAAATCCGCAAGCTCGACACGTTCGACCAGCCGGTCACCGACAGCAGTGCCGCCGACCGGCGCACCAAGCGCAGCGCCTGGGACATGAAGCTCGATGCCTTTCTCAAGGCCGAAGGCGCGCTGGTCTATGTCAAGCAATCCTATCGCGATGGCGGGCTTTTGCACGGTGAAGGCTATGGCTATCGCCTCGACGACCAGCGTCAGGTGCCGGGTATCGAACTTGCCGCCGAGGATTATCGCCGGCTGGCACGGCTGGCCAAGACCAATGTTCCCGGTGCGTCGGATCGCGTCACGCTCGAAATCGATTCGCGCGTCAAATTTTTCGCCGAGGACCCCAACGCCAACAACGTCATCGCCGATATTCCGGGCAGCGATGCCAAGGCCGGCTATGTCATGGCCGGCGCGCACCTCGACAGTTGGGTGGCGGCTGATGGTGCCAATGACAATGGCGCCGGCAGCGTCGTTGTGATGGAGGCAGCGCGCATCCTTGCCAGCCTGGGCGTCAAGCCGAAGCGCACCATCCGCTTTGCGCTGTGGAATGCCGAGGAACAGGGCCTGCTCGGCAGCCTTGCCTATATCGACCAGCATCTTGCCGCCCGGCCGCCGGAAACCGACCCTGAAAAACTCAAGGCTGGTGATTGGTC
>CAJAHV010000356.1 GCA_903939555.1 uncultured Alphaproteobacteria bacterium
AAGGGTGGGCGGCAACGGTTCGGCCGGCGGTGCTGCGTCGTGTTGTTCAGCCAATGTTTCTGCCCCCTTGCGCAGCCATGATAGGCTGGGGTTACGCAAAGGGCCAGATGTGTTCGGGCACCCTGTCGATTGGCGCAGCAATGCGCTGGCAGGCAGCGGCGCTTACTGCCCCGGTTGCGCAGCCGGGGTGCGGGGTGTTCCGGCTGCTGCCAGCTTCCGCCGCCAGCTTCGGCCGCGAACCGGCGGGGCGCTTTACGCGCACCAGTGGATATCGATGTCCATTTCGAGGTCGGCGAGCAGCCGCCCGATCGGCAGGTTGCTCGATGCGCCATCCTTCAGCGCCTTTTCAACCAGCTTGCGCTTGTCCTTGCCGGTCAGCACCAGCGTGACAGTACGCGCCGACACCAGCGCCGATTTGGTCAGGGTGACGCGGTTGACGGCCATGTCGGCGGGCATCGGATCGGGGCGGATGCCCATGGCGCGGCGCACCTTGGGGCCGTTGAGCGCGCCATCATAATCGGGGCCGGGGAAGATCGAGGCGACATGGCCATTGGTGCCGACGCCGAGCCAGGCGAGATCGAGCGGCCATTCAAGATCGGCGAGCCGTTCATCGGCGGCGCGGCCGGCGGCTTGCGGGTCGGTCTCGCCGGCGCACAGCGGCACGACGCGGGCGCGGCGCGGCAGGAACAATTTTGCCAGCATGCCGACGTTCGAGCGCGGGTCGGTTGGTGGCACCAGCCGGTCGTCGGTCGGCACGATGGTCACATCGGCCCATTCGAGCTTGCGCGCCGCCAGCAGGGCAAGCGCTTCCTTGGGGGTTTCACCGCCGGGCAGCGCGACGATGGCGCGGCCGCGCGCTTCCAGCGCCTGTTCGATGATGAAGCCGACATCGCCGGCAACAGCTTCGGCAAGTTCGGTGGCGTCGTCATAGTCCCACCATTCGGCGTCGATCATCGTATAAGCTCCAGCGTAAGGAAGGCGCGCTTTGGCACGTTTGGCGGCAGACGCCAACCGGGTCGGTCCTAGTCGGTCAGCTCGTTCCAGGCGTCCTTGAGCTTGGCGAAAAAGCCTTCCTGACGCGGGTTGTTCTTGCCGCCTTCGGCGGCTTCGAGCGTCTGGAACTCTTCCAGCAGTTCGCGTTGCCGCTTGGTCAGCTTGACCGGGGTTTCGACTTCGACCTGCACGACCAGATCGCCGAAGCCGCCGCCGGCCTGACCGCCGTTGAGCACCGGCATGCCACGGCCGCGCACCCGGAACTGCTTGCCGGTCTGGGTGCCGTGCGGCACGCGGACGACGGCGACATCCTTGTCGAGCCCGGGGACTTCGATCTCGCCGCCCAGCGCCGCCGTGGTGATCGAGATCGGCGCGACGGCGAACAGCGTGGTGCCGTCGCGCTTGAGGATCGCATGCGGCTTGAGATGCACGAAGATGTACAGGTCGCCGGTCGGCCCGCCGCGCGATCCGGCCTCGCCTTCGCCGGCGACGCGGATGCGGGTGCCGTCATCGACGCCGCGCGGTACGTTGACGCTTAACGTTTTTTCTTTTTCGATCCGGCCGGCGCCGCGGCAGCTCTCGCACGGGTCGGCGATGACCTGGCCGGCGCCCTGGCACGCCGGGCAGGCGCGTTCGACGGTGAACAGGCCCTGACGCATCCCGACCCGGCCCTGGCCGCCGCAGGTGGTGCAGGCGCGCGCCGAAGTGCCGGGCTTGGCGCCGTTGCCGTCGCACGGTTCGCACTTGGCGGCGACTTCAACCGTCAGCGTTGCCGCCTTGCCGGTAAAGGCCTCCTCGAGCGTCATTTCGAGGTCGTAGCGCAGGTCCTGGCCACGCTGCGCGCCGCCCCGGCCGCGCTGTTGCCGGCCGCCACCCATGAACTCGCCGAAGATATTTTCGAAAATGTCGGAAAAACCGCCGAAATCCTGCGCCCCGAAGCCGCCGCCGCCGCCACCCTGCTGCGTGAAGGCGGCATGGCCGTAGCGATCATAGGCGGCGCGCTTCTGCGGGTCCTTCAGCACATCATAGGCTTCGGAAATTGACTTGAAACGCTGTTCGGCAGCAGCATCGCCGGGGTTCTTGTCGGGGTGCCACTTCATGGCGAGCCGGCGATAGGATGATTTCAGCGCCGCATCATCGGCGCCGCGCTGGCATTCCAGCAATTCATAATAATCGATTTCGGTGCTCATCGGGCCTTGTTTCTCCCTTCCCGATCACGGGCGGCGCCGATCACGGGTGGGTTGGGGGTGGGCTGTGCCAGAGACGACGGTGCCGACCCCCGACGGCACTTCCCACCCCCAAGCCCCTCCCGTTGCCGGTCCCCTGAAAGCGCTGCTTTGCGGAAACCGGCGGGAGGGGAGTCGATCGCTTACTTCTTGTCGTCCTCGACATCCGAGAATTCGGCGTCGACGACATTGTCGTCCTTGGGCGCTTCGGCGCCCGGCGCGGCGGCAGCGGCCTGTTCGGCGCTGTAGATCGCTTCGCCCAGCTTCATCGCCGCGGTCGACAAGGTGGCGGTCTTGGCAGTCAGCGCATCGGCATCGCCGCCATCGAGAATCGCCTTCAGGTCGGTGATGGCGGTTTCGATTTCGGCCTTCACATCGGCGCCGATCTTGTCACCATGATCGGCAAGCTGGCGTTCGGTCGAATGCACCAGGCTGTCGGCCTGGTTGCGGGCTTCGGCCACTGCACGGCGCTTCTTGTCTTCATCGGCGAATTTTTCGGCGTCCTTGACCATCTGTTCGATGTCATCCTTCGACAGGCCACCCGACGGCTGGATTCGGATCTGCTGTTCCTTGCCGGTGCCCTTGTCCTTGGCGTTGACCGCGACAAGGCCATTGGCGTCGATATCGAAGGTGACTTCGATCTGCGGGACGCCGCGCGGCGCCGACGGGATACCGACCAGATCGAACTGCCCGAGCATCTTGTTGTCTGCCGCCATTTCACGCTCGCCCTGGAAGACGCGGATGGTCACCGCCGACTGGTTGTCATCGGCGGTCGAATAGACCTGGCTCTTCTTGGTCGGGATCGTGGTGTTGCGGTCGATCATGCGGGTGAAGACCCCGCCCAGCGTTTCGATGCCGAGCGACAGCGGCGTGACATCGAGCAGCAGCACGTCCTTGACATCGCCCTGCAGCACGCCGGCCTGGATGGCGGCACCCATGGCGACGACTTCATCGGGGTTGACGCTGGTGTTGGGCTCCTTGCCGAACAATTCCTTCACGAAGGCGCGCACGCGCGGCATGCGGGTCATGCCGCCGACGAGGATGACTTCGTCGATTTCCGAGGTCTTGACGCCGGCTTCCTTGATCGCATCGAGGCACGGCTTGCGGGTGCGTTCGATGAGGTCGAGCACCAGCTTTTCGAGATCGGTGCGGGTGATGGTCTTGACGAGATGCTTCGGCCCGGTGGCGTCCGCCGTGATGAAGGGCAGATTGACTTCGGTGCTGGCCGACGACGACAGCTCGATCTTGGCCTTTTCGGCGCCTTCCTTGAGGCGCTGCAGGGCGAGCTTGTCCTTGGTCAGGTCGATGCCTTCGGCCTTTTTGAAATCGGCCGACAGGAATTCGACGAGCTTGGCATCGAAATCTTCGCCGCCGAGGAAGGTATCACCCGACGTCGACTTCACTTCGAAGACGCCATCACCGAGTTCGAGGATCGACACGTCGAAGGTGCCGCCGCCAAGATCATAGACAGCAACGGTCTTGGCTTCGGTCTTTTTGTCGAGGCCATAGGCCAGCGCGGCGGCGGTCGGTTCGTTGATGATGCGCAGCACTTCCAAGCCGGCGATCTTGCCGGCGTCCTTGGTGGCCTGGCGCTGGGCATCGTTGAAATAGGCCGGCACGGTGATGACGGCCTGCGTCACGGTTTCACCCAGATAAGCCTCGGCGGTTTCCTTCATCTTTTGCAGGATGAAGGCCGAAACCTGCGACGGCGAATAATCCTGGCCACCGGCTTCCACCCAGGCATCGCCATTGCCGCCCTTGACGATCTTGTAGGGAACGAGCGCCATGTCCTTCTGGGTCATCGGGTCGTTGAAGCCGCGGCCAATCAGGCGCTTGACGGCAAAGACGGTGTTTTCGGGGTTGGTCACTGCCTGGCGCTTGGCCGGCTGGCCGACGAGGCGTTCACCATCCTTGGTGAAGGCGACCTGCGACGGCGTGGTGCGCGCGCCTTCGGCATTTTCGACGACCTTGGGGGCCGCGCCTTCCATGACCGCGACGCACGAATTGGTGGTACCCAGATCGATCCCGATAACTTTAGCCATGAGCTTGTTTCCGTCCTTGTATTCGGGCCCGTGCGACGTTGCCCCGAAGCGGCGCCGCCCATCGTCCCTGGCTTGTTTGCCTGCCTCAGATAGGGGGCGTGAAAGCGCGTTCAATACCGCCAGCGGATTTTGCTGCTGCAAAAACCGGCGCCCCGGCGATGACAAATGCCCGAACGCTCCCTAGCTATGCTGCGAATTGATGAAAGTCTGACCCGATGCGTACCCCGATTGCCTTTGCCCTACTCGCCTTTGCCGCTCCCGGTCTTGCGGCGCCGCAGGCGACGCGAACGACCGCCAATATGGCGCCGCCCGCCGCGCGCACGACCGCGGCGCCGGTCAAGGAAGCCTGGGACCAGACCGCGCCGCGTGCCGATGCTGGCTGGGTGCGATTGAACCCGGTGCCGGGGCGGCCCTCGGCGGGCTATCTGACCATCACCGGTGGTGGCCAGCCCGACCGCCTGACCGGCGCCAGCGCGCCCGGTGTGCGCATCGAGATGCACAGCATGTCGATGAATGGCGGCGTGATGGCGATGGCCCGGCTCGACAGCCTTGCCGTGCCCGCCGGCGACCGCATCGCCTTTGCCCCGGGCGGCAATCATCTGATGATCTTCGGGCTGGCACCGGGTGCGAAAACCCTGCCGATCACGCTTGGCTTTGCCAGCGGCAAGACCGTGCGGATGGTCGCCGAAGTGCGTACCGCCGCCGCTGCTGCTGCTGTTGCTGCGGATCCGCATGCCGGCCATTAGGCCGGCACGCCGCGCCCTCACCGCCGCCGAAACCGCGCTGGTGGCGCGGGTGTTCGGCAGTCAGGTCGATGCGTCGCTGGTCAGTGTGCGCAACGCCAAATTCTGGATGTTCCACCCCCGGCGGGTGACGATGGCCCCCGACGGGCACATCTGGTGCCATCCCAACGGCGCTGACTGGTGCGCCGATTATGCCGGCGAGAGCCTCGGCTGGCAGGCGCATTTCGTCCATGAAATGACGCATGTCTGGCAGCATCAACAGGGCCGCAACCTTTTGCTGTCGCGCCTGCCGCTGGCGCGTTACCGCTATGAACTGCTGCCGGGCAAGCCGTTTGCGGCCTATGGTGTCGAACAACAGGCCTGCATCGTCGCCGATGCCTATCTGGCAGTGCAAGGCCGGCGACAACCGGGCCGGCCACCGCTGGCCGATTACGCAGCGCTGCTGCCGTTCGGGAACTGGTAGCCGCCAGTCAGCCCGCCAAGGCAGCTTCGCGGTACCGATTTGCAGTCGGACGTGGCGCGCACGCTATAGTGATTGCCGCCGGGGAGGGATAAGGGGGCGCGTATGATCGAAAACGCTATTCCCCGCGGCAACACATGCCGAAATCTCGTGCGGACCGCCATGCGCGGCGTGGCATTGCTGGCGCTTTGCGCGGCTGGCGCCGCATGGGCCGGGCCGTTGGCTTTGGTCGGTGATCGGCAATTGCGGCAGGACGTCGATCTGCTCAAGGCCGCCGGTTTTATCGAAGGACCTGTCGATAGCTGGCCGCTGCCCTGGGCCCAGATCGATGCCGGTGTAAGCCGCGCCCTCGCCGGACAGGCGCTCGACCCGTATCTGAAGGCGGCTGTTGATCGCCTCGATCGCCTCGGCGGGCTCGCTGCCCAGCCGATAGTGGTCAACGCGCGGATCGCGGCGACCAACAATGTGTCGGTGGCGCGTGATTTCGGCACGCTGGCGCGCGGCAAGGTCGATGCTGCCGCTTCTGCAGAGTTTAATGGCAGCAACGTCAGCATCGCGATTGGTGCTGGCGTACGTTCGAACCAGACCGGCAGTGCCTTTAACTTCGAACCGTCGCAGATCGTCGTGCGTTTCGGCAACTGGGCGGCCTATGGCGGCTTTACCGAACAATGGTTCGGCCCCGGCCATGACGGGGCGCTGTTGTTTTCGAACAGCGCCCGGCCGTTTCCCAAGATTGGTATCAAGCGGCTGATGCCCGACCCTGTCGATCTTCCGGTCCTGCGCTGGCTCGGGCCGGTGCGGCTCGATCTGTTCGGCGGCGTGCTGAATGATGATCGGGATTTCAAGAACAGCTTTGTTGTCGGCACCCGGCTGAGCTTTTCCCCGACGCCAAGGGTCGAGATCGGGCTGAACCGGGCCCAGCAATTGTGCGGGCGCGGCCGCCCGTGCGGGGCCAGCCAGATCTTCAACTCGTTCCTCGGTTTCGGCAATGCCGACAACGCCAAGCCCGGCCTCGAGGCCTTCATCGCCCAGCCCGGCAACCAGATTGCCGGCTTCGATCTCAGCTACACGCGGCGCTTCGGCCAGACGACGGCCAAGCTTTACCTCGAGGCCGAAGCCGAGGATTTCGACAATATCATTCTCGAGCAATGTATGCGTCTTGTTGGCGTAACGCTGACCGGCCCCTGGGGCGGCAACGGCGCCACCTGGATGGCCAATGTCGAATATAGCGACACGCTGGCGGCGTCGTTCTTCAACGGCACGCCGCTCGAATCGATCACCGGCGGGGAAACCGTTTATCCGGCATCGGCTTACAGCAACTTCCTGTATTTCAGCGGTTTCGCCTACCGATCGCTGCCGATCGGGCATTGGACCGATGGCGATGCCCGCAATCTCGTTATTTCCGCGGCGTTGACCGATAGCGGCAACCGGCGCTGGTACGGGTCGGTGCGCTCGGTGCACCTCAACATCAGCAATACCGGCAACCCGCCGCTGCCCGGCGCTTTCTATGATCCGGTCAGTCTTCCGAACAATGTCATCAGCTACCGGGTGTCTGCCAATTCCGAAAAATTCGCGATCCTGACCGCCGGGGCCGAGGTGCCGACCAAGCT
This sequence comes from uncultured Alphaproteobacteria bacterium, assembly GCA_903939555.1. Lineage (GTDB taxonomy): Bacteria > Pseudomonadota > Alphaproteobacteria > Sphingomonadales > Sphingomonadaceae > Sandarakinorhabdus. The sequence goes on from CAJAHV010000356.1 coordinate 7,075, forward strand.
CGGGGATGTCGCGGTCGAAGCGCGTTACCAGTCCGATTCGCCCAACACGCCCGATCGCCGCGCCGGCCGCTTTGGCGTGGAAATGAGCTTGCGCCAACGCTTCTGACGCCTGATTGGCGCTGACAGCGAGCGCATCCGGTTTTGCACGGATGTGCCGTCCCGGTGGTGCGATGGCCGCAACCATGGCCGCGGGGTTGCCACGGCACCGCCGCCGAAAAGCGCAGGCCGCATCGTCACGACTCTAGCCCTGCATGCGATCACGACCTAAAGGCCACGTCATGTCCGATCTCATTTTCCTGACCCTTCCCGATGGTTCCGTGCGCGAGATGCCGCGCGGCACGACCGGGGCGGATGTCGCGGCGAGCATCGGGCCGGGCCTGTTGAAGGCGGCGCTGGCGGCGCGTGTCGACGGCGAGATCGTCGATCTGTCGCGGCCGATCATGGCCGACGCGCAGCTGGCGCTGGTGACGGCGAAGGACGAGGCCGACGCGCTCGAACTGGCGCGGCATGATTATGCGCATCTGCTCGCCGAAGCGGTGCAGCGGTTGTTCCCCGGCACGCAGATCACCTTTGGCCCGTCGACCGACGATGGCTTTTATTATGATTTCGCGCCCCCAAAAATTGACGGGCGCGATCGCCCGTTCACCGACGAGGACCTGCCGGCGATCGAAGCCGAGATGCGCGCGCTGATTGCCGCCAACAAGCCGATCACCCGCCAGGTGTGGAGCCGCGAGCAGCTCATCAGCCGCTGGCAGCAACAGGGCGAAAGCTTCAAGGCCGAATGGGCCGCCGAATTGCCGGGCAACGAGGATCTGACCGTCTATTGGTCGGGCGAAGACTGGCTCGACATGTGCCGCGGGCCGCATTTGCCGTCGACCGGCAAGCTTGATCCGCAGGCGTTCAAGCTGACGCGGGTGTCGGGCGCCTATTGGCGCGGCGATCAGGCCAATGCGATGCTGTCCCGCATTTATGGCACCGGCTGGCTCAACAAGAAACAGCTCGAGGCGCATCTGACGCGGCTCGAGGAAGCGGCGAAGCGCGACCATCGCAAGCTGGGCCGCGAGATGGATCTGTTCCACTTGCAGGAAGAAGCCCATGGCAGCGTCTTCTGGCACCCGCGCGGCTTTGTCATCTATCGCGCCCTCGAGGCCTATATGCGGCGCCGGCTCGATGCCGCTGGCTATCGCGAGGTCAAGACGCCGCAGATCATGGACGCCCGGCAATGGGAACAGTCCGGCCACTGGGGCAAATATCGCGAGAACATGTTCGTCATTCCCGACGAAGTGCCCAATGTCGATGACGATGGCCCGGTGATTTCGGACAAGGCGCAGTGGATGGCGCTCAAGCCGATGAACTGCCCGGCGCACATCCTGATCTTCCGCCAGGGCATCAAGTCGTACCGCGACCTGCCGCTGCGGCTGGCGGAGATGGGCTGCTGCCATCGCAACGAACCGCATGGCGCGCTGCACGGCTTGATGCGGGTGCGGCAGTTCACCCAGGACGATGCCCATATCTTCTGCCGCGAAGACCAGATTGTCAGCGAAATCGCGCGCTTCTGTGACCTGCTCGATCTTGTCTACAAGGATCTCGGCGGCTTTTCCTATGCGATCAAGCTGGCGCTGCGCCCTGAAAAGCGTTTCGGCAGCGACGCGATGTGGGACTGGTCGGAACAGTCGATGCGCGATGCCGTGGCGGCAACGGGGCGCGATAATGCCGATTGGGGCTGGGAAGAACTGCCCGGCGAAGGGGCTTTTTATGCGCCCAAGCTGGAATTCCATCTCACCGATGCCATCGGGCGGACATGGCAGGTCGGCACCATCCAGACCGATACCGTGCTGCCCGAACGGCTCGATGCCAGCTATATCGGCGAAGATGGCGCGCGCCATCGCCCGGTCATGCTGCACCGCGCGATTCTGGGCAGTTATGAACGTTTCATCGGCATCTTGATCGAACATTTCGCCGGGCGTTTCCCGACCTGGCTGGCGCCGGTGCAGGCGGTGGTGGCGACGATCGTGTCCGATGCCGATGCCTATGCCGGCGATGTGCTGGCGGCGCTGCAAAAGGCCGGGATTCGCGCCGAAAGCGACCTGCGCAACGAAAAGATCAACCTCAAGGTGCGCGAACACAGCCTGCAAAAGGCGTCGTACATGCTCGTCGTCGGCCGCCGCGAGGCGGAAGAAGGCACTGTTGCCGTGCGCAACCTTGCCGGCGGCGACCAGCAGGTGATGCCGCTCGCCGATGCTGTGGCGCTGCTGGTGGCGGAGGCGACTCCGCCGGATCTGCGCTGACACTTCATTGTCACCCCGGGCTTGACCCGGGACCCAGTTCTTCTCGGCACGCTGACCAATCGAAGCGGGGTTCCGGGTCAAGCCCGGGATGACAACATTGTGCGGACCCGGCATCCCCTTGACCCGCGCGCATGTTCCTCTATTGTTCTTTTTCGGCAAATGAGGTGAATAATGGCGCGCGCGGCGACCCGCTATGTCTGTCAGGCGTGCGGCGCGGTGAGCAGCCGCTGGCAGGGCCAGTGCGGCGATTGCGCGGCGTGGAACACCATTCAGGCCGAGGCCGCACCGGCGGCGACGCCCTTTGCCGCGAAGCATTCGCTCAACAGTGGCGGGCGCACCTTCGCCATGGCGTCGCTGGCCGATGAGGTCGAACTGCCGCAGCGCCTGTCGACCGGTATCGGTGAGCTTGATCGCGCGCTCGGCGGCACCATCGGCGGCCCGGCCGGGTCAGGCGGCGGGCTGGTGCCGGGTTCGGTCATCCTCATCGGCGGCGATCCCGGTATCGGCAAATCGACCCTGTTGTTGCAGGCGGCGGGGCGGATGGCGCGCGATGGCCATGCCGTCGCCTATGTGTCGGGCGAGGAAGCCGCCGACCAGGTGCGGCTGCGCGCCCGGCGGCTGGGGCTGGCGCGCGCCGATGTGCAACTGGCGAGCGAATCGAACGTCCGTGACATCCTGACGACGCTGGCGACGGGCAAGCCGCCGGCGCTGCTGATCATCGATTCGATCCAGACCATGCATTCTGATTCGCTGGAGGGCGCGCCCGGCACGGTGTCGCAGGTCCGCGCCAGCACGCAGGAGCTGATCCGCTATGCCAAGACCACCGGCACAGCGCTGATTCTGGTCGGCCATGTCACCAAGGACGGGCAATTGGCCGGGCCGCGCGTGCTCGAACACATGGTCGATACGGTGCTGTATTTCGAAGGCGAGCGCAGCCACCAATACCGCATCCTGCGGCCGGTGAAGAACCGCTTTGGCGGTACCGACGAGATTGGCGTGTTTGCCATGGGGGCCGAAGGACTGGAGGAAGTCAGCAATCCGTCGTCGCTGTTCCTTACCGATCGCGACACCGCCGTCACCGGTGCCGTGGTGTTCCCGGCGATGGAAGGCACGCGGCCGGTGCTGTGCGAAATCCAGGCGCTGGTGGTGCGCGTGCCATCGGGCGCGACGCCGCGGCGGGCGGTGGTCGGCTGGGATTCGGGGCGGCTGTCGATGCTGCTGGCGGTGCTCGAGGCGCGCTGCGGGCTCGGCTTCGGCATGCACGAGGTCTATCTCAATGTCGCCGGCGGCCTGAAGGTGCAGGACCCGGCGGCCGATCTGGCGGTGGCGGCCGCGCTGATTTCGGCGCTGACCGACCGGCCGATCCCGCACAATGCCGTCGCCTTTGGCGAAGTCGCGCTGTCGGGCGAACTGCGCCCCGCCGGCCTTGCGGCGCTGCGCCTCAAGGAAGCCGCCAAGCTGGGTTTTGGCTCGGCTTTTGCGCCCAAGGGCACCGCGAGCGGCGCGTTGCGGGTCGATGCGCTGGCGACGCTGGCCGCACTCGTTGACCGGCTGGCGGGAGCGCCGTAGAGGCCGGTGATGGCCGAATTGACCGCCTTTGACGTTGTCGTCCTTCTTCTTGTCGCGCTGGCCGGGCTGGCCGGGCTGGCGCGTGGCCTTGTCGGCGAGATCGTGTCGTTGATCGCCTGGGTGGCGGGCATCGCCGCCATCCGCTTTCTCCATGCCCCGGCCAAGGCGTTGGCTGCACAATGGACCGGCACCGAAGCCGGCGGCGCCATTCTTGCGGTGGTCGTGCTGTTTCTTGGCGCTTTTATCGCGGTTCGGGTCGCCGGGGGCATGCTGAGCACCACCACCAAGGCATCGGTGGTCGGCCCCATCGACCGGCTGCTGGGGCTGGGTTTCGGCGCGGCCAAGGGCGTGCTCGCGGCGGCGCTGCTGTTCCTGCTCGCCAATCTGACCTTCGATACCATCGATCCGGGTGAACCATCGCCGCAATGGCTGGCCAAGGCGCGGACCGCGCCGACACTGGCCATGGTTTCGCAGGCGCTGGTCGATTTCGTTGCCGAACAGCGCCGGGTGGAACCCGACAGCGCCGCCGTCGATGCGGCGGACGAGACACCGGCCGGCGATGGCTATGCCCCGGGGCAGCGCAGCGCGCTCGACAAGCTGCTCGATGCGCAGGAAAAGCGCGAACCGTCGACGGCGATCTGAACGGCGACCGCACAATGACCATCCGCCTCTACAACACGCTGACGCGCCGCAAGGACGTGCTCACGCCCATCGATCCGGCGCGGGTGACGATGTATGTCTGCGGCCCCACCGTCTACAGCCGCGCTCATATCGGCAATGCCCGGCCGGCGGTGGTGTTCGATGTGTTGCGCCGGCTGTTGCGCCATGAATATGGCGCCGCTCATGTGCTGTACGCGCGCAACATCACCGATATCGATGATCGCATCATCGCCGAAAGCGCCGCGACCGGCGTGCCGATCGGCGAGATTACCCGGCGCACCGAGGACTGGTATCTCGCCGACATGGGAGCGCTCGGGGTCGAGCCGCCCGATATCGCGCCGCACGCGACGACGAGCATCCCGGCGATGCTGGCGATGATGGAAACGCTCATCGCCAAGGGCCATGCCTATGCGGCGCAGGGCCATGTGCTGTTCGATGTGCCGAGCTTTGCCGGTTATGGCGCGCTGTCACGCCGGCCATTGGATGAAATGATCGCCGGGGCGCGGGTGGAAGTGGCGCCCTACAAGAAGTCACCGGCCGATTTCGTGCTGTGGAAGCCGTCGAGCGATGACCAGCCGGGCTGGGATTCACCTTGGGGCTATGGGCGCCCGGGCTGGCACATCGAATGCTCGGCGATGATCGCGGAAAGCCTTGGTACCACCATCGATATTCACGGCGGCGGCCAGGACCTGCAATTCCCGCACCACGAGAATGAACTGGCGCAATCGACCTGCGCCCATGATGGCGCAGCGCTGGCGCAGATCTGGATGCACAACGGCTTCCTCAACATGGGCAGCGCCGAAAAAATGTCAAAATCGCTCGGCAATATCCAGACGATCCCGGAACTGCAGGCGCAGGGCTGGCCCGGCGAGGTGCTGCGGCTGGCGCTGCTGAGCGCGCATTACCGCCAGCCGCTGGAGTGGACGCAGGATTTGTTGCAGCAAACCCGAAAGACACTGGACAGTTGGTGCGAAGTGACAACCGCATTCGCCTCTTGTCAGGAATTTTCGGCGGTCGATTATCGTCAGGCTGACGTCGGCGTCGTCGAAGCGCTGACGAACGATCTCAACACCCCGGCAGCAATTGCGCGCATGCACGCGCTGGCCAACGACGTTCGGGAGGCAGACCAACGCCGCCATCCCGAAGCGGAGCAAATTGCGACCAGCTTTCGCGCTGCCGGCTTGCTGCTGGGGCTGGATTTGAAGCCGCGCCCGGTCGCGATTGTCGATTCGCAAGAACGCGCCAGAGTTGACGCCGCCATCGCCGCCCGCAACGCCGCGCGCGCCGCGAAGAACTGGGCCGAATCCGACCGGATCCGGGCCGAACTCACCGCTGCCGGCATTGTCCTCGAAGATGGCGCTGGCGGCACGACGTGGCGGCGGGCCTGATCGTGCCCTATGCCGGTCTGGCGACGACCGCCCGGCAAGTGCGCGTACTGATCGGCCCCTATGTCGCCGGGCCTTATGCCGAAGGCAGTTACATCATCACCCTGCCCTTGCCCGAAGCGGTGCAACCGTTCGTCAAGCCGCAGTATCGTCCGGCGCTGTTTGGTGAAGTGGTCGGCTGATTATCGCACTCGCCAGCCGTATTGTGTTGATATAGTATTCTGTTTTATGCATCACCTTTACAATCGCGAAATTCTTCGACTGGC
>CAJAHV010000357.1 GCA_903939555.1 uncultured Alphaproteobacteria bacterium
AGCTTGCCCATGAAGATGGGCCAGCCATGCGGCATGTCTGGCCACAGCGACAGGCGAACCGGTCGACCGAGTGCCCACGCCCGCTGCGCGAACAAGAGAGCCTGTCCGCGCAGCGTCTCAGCCGCGCTTGCCTGGATCAACGTGGGCGGCAACTGCGCCAGCATCCTGTCATCAGCCAAGATCGGACTGATCGCAGGATCGCCGGGATGGCGCGCAGGCGCATAGAGCTGCGCGACAAAGTCCATACCCTCGCCCATCACAGCTGGATCGTCGGGTTCACCGAGGAAGCCGCCTGAAATCGGTGTGACTCCCAGAAACGGACTGATCAATAGCAGCCGGTCGGGAGGCGTTGTGCCGCCGGCTGGATAGAGGCCGAGCGCAATCACAGCAGCGAGATTGCCACCAGCCGAATCGCCCGCAAGTGCCAAGCGCTGGCACGATCTGGCTCCGTCAGGCCCGTTCGCTGTCGCAAAGGCTAGCGCCTTCGCGCAATCGGCCAGCCCTGCGGGGAAGCAGTGTTCCGGGGCTAGTCGGTAATCCGGCACAAGAACTGCAAGCCCACTGAGGGCAGCCAGTTCGGCAGCGATCGCCCGGTGAGTGTTCAGCGATCCGGCAACCCACGCCCCACCGTGGTAATAGACGACGCGCCGTTCCCCCGCATCGGGCGGCACCAACCACTCAGCTGCCATCGTCCCTATCTGGACTGGGACAACCCGGCAGGCTGCAAGCCCTGCTCCGGTGCATCCCATGCCGTAGCCTTCCACCTTTGCGCGGATGGCGGATATGGGATCCATGCTCCCGTCCGGCTCGCGTCGAAGATGCGCAAAAACTTCGGCAAGTTCGCTGCGCATAGGATCAAAACCTCCGCTCTAGGCCAATGCCAAAGTGGCGAGGCGGCTCGAGTGAGGCCACCCGAACAGAACCCAGCAGAGGCGCAACCGCTGCGAGTGAAGACAGCACCTTGCGGTCGGTGAGATTGCGGGCGAAGACGTTGACCGTCCAGCGATTATCCGCGCTGGTCCAGGCCGCGCCTAAATCGAAGCGGGCAAAACCGCCCTGCCGCGCATCAGCTGTGTTGAACTCAGTGAAGAAATACTCGGAACGCCACTGCATTGCGCCACCAAAGTCGAGCCGGCTGCCGCCGGCCAGATCCGCGCGGTATTGCACCGAGACCGTGCCCTGCCAGTGTGACGTCAGCGGCAGTCTATTTCCTGAGACATTGAAGTCCTGAAATCCCCGGCGTTGGTCGGTCGAGACGAAGGTGCCGAAACTTGCATCCATCCAGCTTCCCGACAAGCCGAGTGTTAGTCCGGGAGCGGGCCTGACTTTGGCTTCCAGTTCAAGTCCGTTGATCCTTGCCGAGGTGGCATTGGCAATGATCTGACTGATGGGGCCGATCCGCACGATCTGAAGGTCGCTGTAGTCCGAGGTGTAGCCAGTGAGATTGAGCGTCCAGCCTGCGCCAGAAAGCCGCGCCCCGGCTTCAAACGTGACGTTGATCTCTGGATTGACCGCCGGGGTAAATGCCCCGACATTAAGCGCGCCCGATTTGAACCCGCGCGCGGCCGATGCATAGAGCAGCACATTATCTGAGGGGGTGAAGTCGAGACCCGCCTTGCCTGACCATTCGCCCCAGCCATCGCTTTGTTGACCGGTGATGGGGGGAGCAAAGAAAGTCAGAAACTCGCTCGCCTGCTTTTGGTCATCGCTATAGCGCCCGCCAATCCGCAACGCGACGGTGTCTGACAGTGCCAGCTTGCCGTCGGCATAAGCGGCCAGCGCTTCGGTCGTTACCGTGCCGCCACCAGCAAAGGTGAACGGGAAAGGGAATGTCAGCGGCAGACGCGGATCCAGAAACGCGCCGGGCAGAAATCCCTCGACAAACGTCGTGCGGGACTGACGGAAACGCAGCCATATCGCGCCTGCCAGCCAGTCGAGCTTGCCACTGTTACCTTTGAGATAGGCCTCGACGCTGCTCTGGCTGCTATCGGTGTCGAGCGAGGAGGTACTGACGGTACGCTCGGTGCCGTCCTGATCAAAACTGATGAAACGGTCCGAGCCGCGGGTGTCAGCGATCAGCACCAGTTCTGCCGCACCGATCGGCTGTTCGAGCCGCCCCGTTACCGACCACACCTCGCGGCGGTTCATTGAACCCTGGCTCTTGAAAGAGCGAGGCGCGGCAGACGGGCGCGCGCCGAAGAGCAGCTCTGCGGGATGCGGTAATGGGTCTGGCAGGATTCTCAACGCCGGACCGGCATCGTTCTGCGTATAGCCGTTGGCGGTCAACTGCAGACGGCCTTCGCCGAGCGGCACTGCGACCTGCAGGCGACCGGCGAAGCTCTCCTCCGCATCGCCGCGCTCGGGTGCGCCAGGCGTACCGGCGAGTTCGTTTCGCGTGTAGCCTGAAAGTTTGCGATACTGGGCGCTAGCCCGCGCAGTGATTCCGCCGAAGAGCGGTCCGGACAATACAGTGTCGCCCTGAACCCGGCCAAAATCACCAAGCTGCAAGCCGATGCGGCCCTCGAAATTTTCGCTCGGCGCGGCGGAAACAAGGTTTACCGCCCCACCGGTGGCGTTGCGCCCATAGAGCGCGCCCTGCGGCCCACGCAGCACCTCGATCCGCTCAAGATCGAGAAAGGCAACGCCGGTCGCTTCCTGGTCTGACAGGTATACCCCATCGGCATAGGTCGCCACACCTGGGTCTCCGCCGGGTGCAAAGAAGTTGTTGCCTACCCCACGAATAAAGATTTGGGTGATGCCGAAGCTCTGCGCGAAGCTGAGACTGGGTACTTTCTGGGCGAGTTCGGTCAGCCCCTGCGCGCCGCCCTGCCGAAGGCTATCACCGTCCAGCACTGAAAGCGCGAGCGGGGTGTCCTGGATGCTACTACTGCGTCGCTCGGCCGTGACGAGGATCTCGTCTGGTTCGGCAGGGCCGACGGAGGCAGCGCCTGAGCGATCCTGAGCTAACGCACCTGATGCTGCAACTAGCGAAAGCAGTGATGCCGCGCTCCCGAGAAATAGTTTACCTCTCATTGTCGATTCTCCCCTTCTTATGTTGCGACAAGTCTAAGCTCGGCAGTTAGGGTGAAGGAAGGACAGCAGTGCACGCACCAAGCGGACAAATTAGCTCAAATTTATGATTGATTCTGTCGGTGTTATAAGCGAACTTGACGCCATGACCGCGCAGATCCCCTTTACCTTCCTAGGAACGCTGCTGGGCGAATCGAGGGCGCGGGAGATACTCGCCGCAGCCGGTCTGCCTGATCAAGACAAGCCGATCGGACACCTAGATTGCTGGCAGTTGCTGCGCAACAATATCGAACAGACCGGGGACGAGCGGCACGAAATCTGGCCTGGTTCGGTGCCCTATGGCAGCTTCGGACTGCTACTCGCTGCGATGCGACTAGGGCACGACCTCGGCGATGGGTTGGTACGGATGGCTTCGGCGTCGCGGATCGTTTGGCCCGATCTGCCGCTAGCGGTCCGGCGCGGGCAAGATCTGCGGTTGCAAGTACCGGGCATCGGCAGCTTCCCGGCGCAGCGGCGGCTTTATGTCGAGATGGTGATACTCGTGCTTCACACTGCTTGCTGCTGGATGGCAGGCCAGAAACTCGAACCCCGTCGCCTAATCGCACCGCGTGATAATGCACCGGGCAATGGCGCGGCGTTCGCTCTACTCGGCTGCCCAGTGATAAGGCGCGGCAGCGACATGGAGCTGGTCTACCCAGCGGAGGCCGCAAGTATGAGGATCGTCGCCGATCGCTTCGACTTGTGGCCGAATATGCTGTTTGAAACCTACCGACATATAACTGCCGAGCCGCTCGCACGGGTTAGCACTGCCGATCAGGTGCTCGATCTGCTAAGGCAGGCACCGTTCGATCAGGGCACGCTTGCCGGGATGATGGGCCTTTCAGTGCCTACTTTACGGCGCCGGCTGGCCGAGGAGGGTCACAGCTTTCGAAGCCTCCTTAGCCACGTCCGCCAGCAGCAGACGCTTACCGCCCTGAAGGCCGAGGTGGGCCTCGAGGACCTGGCGGCCAGTCTCGGCTATTC
>CAJAHV010000358.1 GCA_903939555.1 uncultured Alphaproteobacteria bacterium
CGCTGCCGGCGCTGGCGCAAACCCTGCAGGCGCGGGCGGCCGCGCTGGTCGCCGGCACCGACGGGCTGCGTGCGCTGGCGCGGATGACGGCGGCGGCGACGGCGGATTATGCCGCAGCGGCTGCGACGCTGGGCGATGCGCGGCGCGCGGCGGCGGCGCGGCTCGATGCGGCGGTGGCGGCGGAACTCGCGCCGCTCAAGCTCGATGCTGCCCGGTTCCGCACCGTAGTGGCCGCGGCCGAGCCGGGGCCGGACGGCAGCGAACGTGTCGAATTCGAAATCGCCACCAACCCCGGCGCGCCGTTCGCGCCGCTGGTCAAGATTGCGTCGGGCGGGGAATTGTCGCGCTTTGTGCTGGCGCTCAAGGTCGCGCTGGCCGAAACCGGCAGCGCCGGCACGCTGATTTTCGATGAAATCGATCGCGGTGTCGGCGGTGCGGTGGCCAGTGCCATCGGTGACCGGCTGGCGCGGCTGGCAACGGGGACACAGGTGCTCGTCGTCACCCACAGCCCGCAGGTGGCGGCGCGCGGCGCGCACCAATGGCGGATCGCCAAGGCCGTCGCCGAAGGTGTGACCCGGACAGCGGTGGTGCTGCTTGATGCCGGTGAACGCCGCGAGGAGATCGCCCGGATGCTGTCGGGCGCCGCCGTTACCGATGAAGCCCGGGCGCAGGCGGCGCGGCTGCTGGCTTGAGATTACCCGGGCGCAGACAGCGCGCCGGTTGGCCTGAGATTGCCCAGGCGCAGACAGCGCGCCGGTTGGCCCCAAATTAATTGCCGCTGTTCCTGTGCCGGGCGGCGTGCCACCGTGCCGGCTTCATCGGGGAGCCTTTTGAATGTCGCAGCTTGCGTTGAACCGTCGTGCCATGATCGGCAGCCTGGCCGGGGCGGCCTTTGCCGCGGCATCTCCGGCGCTGGGGCGCGGGCAAGTGCCGGAATATGGCTCGGTGCAGGGGCTGCTCGACAGCTATGTCGCGGCCGGTCGGGTGCCGGGAGCCGTCGTCGCCATCGTGCGTTCGGGCGGGGCCGCCGGGGCGTTTTCACCGCAATATCTGGTATCGGGCAAGACCGCGTTTGATGGCGGCACGCCGGTCACACCCGATACGCTGTGGCGGGTCTATTCGATGACCAAGCCAATTACCGCGATGGCGGTGATGCAGCAGGTAGCGGCCGGCGCGCTCAATCTCGATCAGCCGATCGCCGACATTCTGCCCGAATTCAAGTCGATGCGGGTGCTGCTCGCGCCGGAAAAGGGGCTGGAGTCGCGGGCGGCGGAGCGGCCGATCACCGTGCGCCACCTGCTCACCCACACGTCGGGCCTGAGCTATTCGATCATCGGCAACGGCCCGCTGGAAAAGGAGTATCGCCGTCTCGGGCTGCTGCCCGGCATCGGTTCGATGGGCCGGGGGCCGGGAGATGGGCCGGAGCCCGATCTGCAGGGCCTGCTTTTGGGGTTGGCAAGCCTGCCGCTGAACAGCGAACCCGGCACGGGCTGGCGTTATTCGGTGGCGCTCGATGTCGCCGGCGGCTTGCTGGAACGGCTGACAAAAAAACGCTTTGATACTGTGCTTTCAGAGCAGTTGTTCAAACCACTTGGCATGAACAGCACCGGGTTTTCGATCGGCGACGGGCAATTGTCGCGGTTGTCATCCAACTATGCCTGGATCAAGCCCGACCTGACGTTGCTCGACAAGCCGGTCCTGATCGATGGGCCGGGACGCAGCGATTGGCTTGGCCCGCAAAAATTGCTCGCCGGTGGCGCCGGCTTGCTGTCTTCGGCGCGAGATTACGCCCGCTTCGGGCAGATGCTGCTCGATGACGGCATTTTCGAAGGCAAGCGCGTGATGCAGCGCGGCGTGGCGCGGGCGGCAATGTCGAACCTGATGCCGGCCGGCGTTTTCTATGACCGCTCGCTCGGTTTCGGGGCCGGGGGGCGCGTGACGCTTTTCGACACCCGCAGCGCAGGCGATGGCACCCCGGCGGGTACCTATGGCTGGGGCGGCGCGGCGGGAACCTTGTTCCAGGTCGATCCGGTACGTCAGATGGCCGTGGTGGTGATGCTGCAATATCTGCCGCAACAGCGTTTTCCGATGCCCAGGGAATTCCAGGTCGCCATCAACCGTGATCTTGGCTCGCAGGCATGACGGCGGGCCCGGCGCCGGGCAGGCGCACCGAACAGGCACGGCTGGCCATGCGGCTGGTGATGGCGGTGTTTTATTTCGTTGCCGGGGTCATCCATTTGCGTTCGCCCGAAGCATTTTTGCCGATTGTGCCCGATTGGGTGCCGGCCCCGCGCGACGTCGTACTGTTCACCGGTGTTTGTGAAATTGCCGGGGCGTTGGCCTTGTTCGTGCCGAAGCTGCGCTGGTGGGCGGGCGCGCTGCTCGCCGCCTATGCGGTGGCGGTCTACCCGGCCAATCTCAAACACGCCATGGAGGGCATCGCGCTGGCGGGGAGCCAGCAGAGCTGGGCCTATCATGGCCCGCGGTTGGCCTTTCAGCCAGTACTGGTCTGGTGGGCGTTGTTCGTCGGTTGCGTCATCGATTGGCCGTTCGGCCGCAAAGCCTGAACATGCATCCGCCATGGTGTCGCGGTAACAGCGGCATGGTCAGCGTGGGCGCAGGCCCTCGCTGATCAACGCTATGCCGGCATCGGCGATCTGCGCCGGATCGGCGCTTTCGTCCCACACTCCGAAGCGCAGGCCGAGAAAAATGTTCATCCCTATGATCGCCCAGGCGCGTACCACCATGTCGCCATCCGACATTTCGCCACGGCCAAAGGCTTTGGTCAGCGACGCGGCATAGCTTTTTGCGAGTCTATCGTAATGCCGACGATAGGCATCTTCGGAAACAAAGGCAGCTTCTGCGATAATGCGACTAAGCGCCTTGTTCTTGCGGCTGAATTCAATGAAGGCGGCGATAACGGCGCGTTCGCCGGCAAGGCGATCGGGCGCCGCGACGATGACGGCGGTCATCGCGAGGCGCAATTCGGCAGACATGGTGTCGACAAGCGCGCGGAACACCGCCTCCTTGGAATCGAAATAGGTGTAGAAGCTGCCGATGGCGACGTCGGCGTGCTGGGCGATGCGGGCAATGGCGGCGTCGTGATAACCCCGTTCCCCGAATTCCTGTGCGGCGGCAGCGAGGATGAGGCGCAGGGTGCGGCGGCCACGTTCGGTGCGCGGCTCCTTGGCCCCGGCAACCTGCGGTGACGCATCAGCCTTACTTCGCGCTTTTCTCTCTTTAGTCATGCGCAGTCAAATTCACTTAGTTGAAACATGGTTCATTGTTCAGTATCTGATTGAAAAGACTAGATTAACCATAGTGCTGTACTTAAAAAAAGCAACTTGGACGTTGGAATAGCGTTGCGCCGCCCTCTCACCGCAGAAAATAGTCGCCAAATGCAAAATGGTTAGCGGCGATTGCGAAGTTGCCGGGACGATCGTTCCGGCTCTTCACGCCGTGGACTGTCAACCTGGCTTTCGCCGTCCGTGTCGATGCCAGCCTCCTCAGCCGCAGCCTGAACGCACTGCGCAAACGCGGCGAAAACAAGTGCAGCGATATAACGCGCATAAAAGTACTTGCCAGCCGCAGGGCAAGTTTTGCAGTAACAACAGCACCAGCCACATGGACAGCAGCGTAACAAACAGGCTCGGTAGAGATCGTTTCAAGACGTCAGGCTCGGCGCTGCATGGCAGCTACAACCGCATTCTGGTGGGCGACTGCACTTGATATGATGCACCCGCCGGGAATATCAAGGCTGTCAGTCAGGATAATCGCGGCGCTGGATTGCCATGCTCGGTTTCGACTTTCAGACGCCGCGCTGCGCCTGCTGACAAAGCCATCCCGAGCCGCTAGCGTGACAGCAGCTTCGGGGGATGGTCGTGAAAAATATTGCATTGCTGCTGGTGTCGGCCGGGCTGGCGCTGGGGGCGGTTTCCGCAGCTATCGCCGCCGAACCGCGCCAGGTGATCAGCCATGAAAAACTGTGGATGATGAAACGCGTCGGGGCGCCGCTGGTCAGCCCCGATGGCAAATGGGTGGTCTATGCGCTCGCCGAGCCATCCTATGAAAAGGACGGTGCGGTCAGCGACCTGTGGATCGTCGCCGCCGATGGCTCGGCTGCGCCGCGCCGCCTGACCAGCAGCAAAGCCGGCGAAGCCAGCCCGCAATGGGCGCCCGACAGCCGCCGCATTGCCTTTGCCAGCAAGCGTGAAGGCGATGATGAAGCACAAATCTATGTGCTCGATCTGGCTGGCGGCGAGGCACGGCGGGTGACTGGATTGCCAACCGGTGCCGCCAATCCGCAATGGCGACCCGATGGCGGCGCGATCCTGTTCGAAAGCAGCGTCTATCCCGGCGCGCTGGATGCCGCCGCCAATAAACAGGCCGCCGCCGACCGCAAGGCGCGCAAATTCAACGTGCGGGTGTATGAACATTTCCCGATAAGATACTGGAACGAATGGCTTGATGACCGGCGTCCGGCGCTGTTCGTGCAGGAACTCGCCGAAGCGGCACCGGCGCGCGATATCCTGTCGCCGACCGCGCTGGCCGGGTCAGAAGGCTTTGGCGGCAGTGCTCAGGGCGATGGCGGAGTCAGCCTGTCACCCTTGTGGAGCCCGGATGGCAGCGAGGTGCTGTTCACCGCGACCACCCAACGCTGGAATGCCGCCTTTGCGCGGGTCGATTTCGGCCTGTACCGGATGCCGGCAGCCGGTGGTGAACCCCGTCTCGTCACACCGCAGGCCGGCGACTATGGCGATGCCGCCTTCAGCCCGGATGGCAAGACGCTGGTATTCAAGTTCAACACGCATGGCGAAGCGGTTTATGATCTGGCGCACCTGCACCGCGTGGCATGGCCGGCAGGGGGCGCGGCGGTGCCAATCGCGCCGGGGTTCGACCGCGATGCCGAAAATTTTGCCATCAGCGCCGACAGCCGCAGCCTTTTCATGGTTGTTCCCGAAGCCGGGATGCGCAACCTTTACCGTGTGCCAGTGGCGGGCGGCAAAGCCGCGCTGGTCATCGCGCCCCGTGTCGGCGGTTATGCCGCCATCAGCATCGCCGAAAAGGCGGCGGCACCGGTGCTGGTCGCCAGCTATGGCAGCGCCATCAACCCGGCCGAAATCGTCCGTATCGATGCGGGGGCGCGCACGCATCGCAACC
>CAJAHV010000359.1 GCA_903939555.1 uncultured Alphaproteobacteria bacterium
GACCTGACCACCCATGTCGATTTTGCCGCGCTGGCGGCAGCGGCCGGCAACGCCCGGGCGTGGGGGCCGCTACCCCAGGGAGTCTGGCTGGCCCGGTTGGGCATCGAAGCGCGCGCTGCGGCGCTGTCGGCGCGGGCGCCACGGCCGCGCGCGGCGGCCATCGCCGCCGCGCTGGTACGGTTGACGGCACCGACGCAAATGGGCGTATTGTTCAAGGCGATGGCGCTGACGGCGCCGCAATGGCCGGTTCCGGCGGGGTTTGACGCATGATCACCTATCGCGATGCAACACCGGCTGAAGGCGCGGTGCTCGGCGGAATCGCCCGCGCGACGTTCATCGACACATTCGGCAGCCTCTACAAGCTCGAAGACATGGCGACCTTTCTCGCACAGGGCAGCGACGTCGCCTATGCCGCCGAACTGGCCGACCCCGATATCGCGGTGCGCTTTGCCGAAACCGGCGGCGCCCCGATCGGGTTTTGCAAGATCAGCAGCCTCAAACTGCCGGCGAGCGCCCCCGGCCCGCGCGCCGGCGAACTGCGCCAGCTTTATATCTACAAGCCATGGCAGGGCCTCGGCATCGCCGATGAACTCACCCGCTGGGCGTTGGACAGCGCGCGGGCGCGCGGCTTTGCCGAAATCTGGCTGTCTGTATTCACCGAAAATCCGCGGGCGCGGCGCTTTTATGCCCGCCACGGTTTTATCGAGATCGAACCCTATCACTTCATGGTGGGCGATCAGGCCGATGAAGATATCCTGTGCCGGGCGATGCTGTGATGATTGATCTGGTTACCACCCCCGGACTGGGCGTCCGCCACGGCTTTTTTGGGCGGCGCGGCGGCGTTTCGGGCGGAATCTTCGCCAGCCTGAATGTCGGGATCGGCTCCAGCGATGATCCGGCGGCGGTCCGCGAAAACCGCGCCCGTACCGTCGCGGCGGTCGCCCCGGGTGCAACGTTGGTGACAGTGCATCAGATCCACAGCGCGATTGTGGTGCCGGTGACGTCGGGGTGTGCCGATGCCGACCGCCCGCAGGCCGATGCGCTGGTCACCGCCACGCCGGGCCTGGCGCTCGGCATCCTGACTGCCGATTGCGCCCCTATCCTGCTCGCCGATGCCGAGGCCGGGGTGATCGGCGCCGCGCATTCCGGCTGGAAGGGCGCGCTCCATGACATCGCTGGCGCGACGGTCGCCGCCATGGTGGCGCTCGGCGCCCGGCGAGACCGGATCGTTGCCGCCATCGGGCCGTGCATCGCGCGCGCCAGCTATGAAGTCGATGCCGGGTTTCGCGAGCGTTTTCTGGCCGATGCCGCAGCGCATGACGGCTTTTTCGCACGCGGCCGCGCCGATCATTTTCAGTTCGATCTCGAAGGCTTTGTCGCCATGCGGCTGGCCGCCGCCGGCGTGCAACAGGTGACGGCGCTCGGCATCGACACTTGTTCCGACCCGGTCCGCTGGTTCAGCTACCGCCGCACCACCCATGCCGGCGAACCGGATTATGGCCGGCAGATTTCACTGATCGCGCTCTGAGGGGCTGGCCATTCCGGCGCGTCGGGTTGGCGCCAAATGCCGTGAGTTGATGTGCCGAATTCACCCCGATCTTGGCGGACCGGCCCAGCCGGTCAGGCTTCGTTGACCGACAGTGGCCCCGACGACAACAGGCCCCAGGCTGCTTGCGCCGGCACCGGCACCCCGCCCGGAGGCCAGCGCGCCGCCAGCAAGCGATCCTTGCCAAGCCAGGTAAGGCTGACGCCGTCCGACTGGTTGCCGCCAAGGATACGATAGGCGTCAGCGGATTCACCGGCATGGAAACCGACATGCCCGCTGCCGGCGCCACGGCGGCCGCGCCAGAACACCATGATCGCACCGGGCACCGGAGGCACGGTCACGCCGAAGCGCGCCCAGCTCCGCGCCCACAACGGCGTTGCCGGCAGCGCCGTGCCGGGCAGCACGCTGGCCAGACAGTGCGCCACGAACAGGCCGCACCACGGGACGCTGTCGCCGGCATAGGCCAGGCCCAGCGCCCGGGCCCAGCCAAGGATCGCCGGATTGTCCGCCGCACCGGTGCGCTCCCGCGTGCCGAGCAACTGCCCTGCCTGCCGCAACCACGGCGGCGTATTGCCCAAGAGGGCGCGGGTGCGCGGCCCGGCACTGCCATCGGAAACCAGCCCGTGCGCCGCCTGAAAGGCGCGCAGTGCGGCACATGTTTGCGGTCCGGCAGCACCATCGATAGCACCGGGATCGAACCCGGCGGCGATCAGATCGATCTGCAGCCTCTTTGCTGTCATGTAATCCATCGGCACGCGCTCCTGCTGCAACGACTCGGGATGTAACCCATTTGGTTATCTGTAGGACAGCCGCGATTACGCCTGTCATCGCCGCGCTGCCGCTCAACCCGTCCTGCTTAAGACCCAGTTCATCGCCGCAGCGTTGACCGGTCATAATCAGCGGGTAGTCGAAACCTAGTTACGGGTGGTTTGGTGCGTTCGATCCAAGCCGCCACGTCGTTGTCGTCGCCTCGGTCCCCGCCGTTCATTTCGGGATCGTTGGCCCCGGCCGCGCAATTGAATGTGGATTGATGCCCTTTACCATTCGCCTTTCAGCCTCGCGGATCGCGCTTTTTGCAGCGATCACCGCCCTGCCCGTCTCGGCCCAGATGATTGCCGAGCGCAACATCGCCCCGCAACCGGCGGTGAGCAGTGCGGTTGCCAGCGCGAACGCAACGGCACCGAATGCCACGCCGGCACCTGCCAGCGTCGATACCAGCGACACGAAAACCATTGCGACCACCCCCGATATCGCCGCTTCCGACATCGAATGCATTGCCAAGGTGGTCCATCACGAAGCCGGCAACCAGCCACACACCGGCAAGCTTGCCGTTGCCCAGGTCATCGTCAACCGCGCTGAATCGGGTTATTTTCCCGACAGTGTCTGCGCCGTTGCCAATCAGCCCGGCCAGTTTTTCCGGCTTTCAAGCTACAATCCCGCACGCGACACGCCAATGTGGCGCGCCGCCGTCGATGCCGCCCGCGCCGCCCTCAACGGCGAAGCCAGTGACATCGCCCGCGGCGCCCTGTTCTTCCACAGCGCGGCCGCGCGGCCGGACCGGTTCTTCCGCAGCCGCCAGCGCGTTGCGCAACTGCACGACCAGGTCTTCTACCGCTGATCTTCGGCCTTGGCCGCCTGCCATAGCCGGGTGAGCGCGGCGCGCGGTGCCGCCATCCCCAATGTCGTCATATGGGCATGCCAATCCCCGGCCAGTGCCGCCGCGCGGGATTGCCAGGGCCCCGGCGTCTGTTCATCGATCCAGCCCTTCAGCGCGATGCTGTTGGTAGCGAACAGGAACAGCGCCGCCACGGCGAGGCTGGTCGCAGCCCAGCGCAGGGGCGCCGCCGTGCCCGCCGGATTGGCAACGTCCACCGGGGATTCAAGGCTGTCATCGGCCATCGCTGCCCCCTGTTTCAGAACTGGTAATAGATGAATTCGGCGACGCCCTGAAAGCGCATCGCGTCAATGACCAGCACCAGCCCGCCCATCGCCAGCCCCAGCGCCGGTGCCGGCCAGCGCGCCACCCGCCCGGCAAGGCGCGGCAGCAGCCCCGGCGGCACGAAATGGATCGCCATGCCGCCGGCAATCAGCACGCCCAGCAGCGGCGTCAGCGATACCGGCCCGGGCCGCAGGCTGATGATGCCGCCCAGATAGGCCATGGCGACATCCAAACCCGGCGCGCGAAAGAATATCCAACCAAAAGTGACGATATGGAAGGTGAGGAAAATCGCCATCGGGCGCGGCAGCACCGGCCAGCCGGCGGGCTTCACATCGCGCCAGATGCGTTCCGCCGCCAGCACCAGGCCGTGCAGCGCCCCCCAGATGACAAAGGTCCATTTGGCCCCGTGCCAGATGCCGCCGAGCACCATGGTGATCAGCAGGTTGCGGCAGATCATCCACAGCCCGCCGCGGTTGCCGCCCAGCGAGATATAGAGATAGTCGCGTAGCCAGGTCGACAGGCTGATGTGCCAGCGCCGCCAGAAATCCTGCAAGGATTCGGCCCGATAGGGTTGGTCGAAATTGCGCGGAAAGCGATAGCCGAGCAGCGCCGCCAGCCCGACCGCCATGTCGGAATAGGCCGAAAAATCGCAGTAAATCTGCACGGCATAGCCATAGGCACCGAGCAACAAGTCGAGCGCCGACCGGCTGGCGGGGTCGAAAAAGATCGGGTCGACGAAGCTGACCGACAGTTCGGAGGCCACCACCGCCTTCTTGAACAGCCCCCAGACGATCAGCGACAGGCCGGCCGCCGCCATGCCGCGCGTCAGTTTCGGCACGGCGGCGAATTGCGGCACCAGATGCGAGGCGCGCACGATCGGCCCGGCCACAAGATGCGGGAAAAACGACATCAGCAGCATGATATCGAGCAGGCTGGCGGGCCGGGTCTTGCCGCGCGCAATGTCGATCAGATAGCTCATGCCCTGGAAGGTGAAGAAGGAGATGCCGACCGGCAGCACGACCTGGAGCAGCGGCAGGTCACGCCCCAGCCCAAATTTCAGTAGAACCGGCGCCAGTTCTTCGAGAAAAAAGCCGAAATATTTGAAAAAC
>CAJAHV010000360.1 GCA_903939555.1 uncultured Alphaproteobacteria bacterium
GCACCCGCGCGGCCAGCGCGGCGGCATCGGGCAGGCCGGCGCCGCGCATGCGGTCGAGGCCCTCGCCCACCGACCCGGCGATGCCATGTGCCAGCCCGGCGATGATTGCGCCGCCGGCATAAACTTCGGGCGCCGTGGCCAGCAGCGACGCTGCCATCGCGCCGCCCGCCGACAGGCCGGTCACGAAAACCCGTGCCGGATCGGCTGTACCATCGGCGACCAGCGCTGCCACCATCTGGCGGATCGATTCGACCTCACCGGCACCGCGGCGGACGTCGCCGGGCTGGAACCAGTTGAAGCAGAGATTGGGATTGTTGCGGCGCGCCTGTTCGACAAACAACAGGGAAAAGCCGGCCTCGGCGGCCAGCGTCGACCAGCCGGCGCCATGGTCGATCTCGGCGGCATTCTGGGTGCAGCCGTGCAGGACGACAACCAGCGCAGTTGCCCCCGACACCAGCGCCCGGGGCGACTGCCAGCCGGTCAAGGCGCCGGGGTTGCTGCCGAAACCGGCAAGCGCCGTACCGGGGTGCCGGTGCGGTCGCCGTGCTGTCAGGATCCGATCCCGATTTCCGTCGCGGCTGCCCGGATGCGGGCTTGCGCTGCCGGGTCGCCGGCAAAAGCGGCAATGGCATCGTTGCGCGCCCTGGCGGCCGCGGTATTTTCACCCAGCACCGAGCGCGCCCGCATCAGCCGCAGCCAGCCCGATTCGTCACGCGGATTGGCCTGCAACTTCTTGGCGAGGCCGTCGACCATGCCGCGGATCATCGCCTGGCGGTCGCCGGCCGTCATTGCAGCGGCGCCCGCCACCTGGTCGGCGGACGGACCGGGCATGACCCCTGCGGGTGCGCTGGCGGCGGTGCCGGCAAGGCCGGGCATCGGCGGTGCGGCGACGCTGGCGCCGCCGCTGGCCGGCGGGCGCAGCGCGGCAAGGCGCGCCGACACGTCGATCTTGGCGTCGCCTGCGGTCTGTTCGATGACAGAGCGCAGTTGTGGTACCCAGGGCGCATCGGTCGCCGATTCGCCGAGCAGGGTGATCCAGTCATCGAGCGCGCCCTTGGCATCGCCCTCCTGCTGTTTCTTGACGCCGAGGAAATAGCGCGCCCGCGCATCGGCGCCATCTTGGGCCTGGGCCTTGGCAAAGGCATCGGCGGCGGCCGGCGTCACGGCACCATTGGCGACTTGCACCAGCGCTTCACCATAGGCCGATTGAAAGCCGGTGCCATCGGGCTTCAACGCCACCGCCTTGCCATAGGCACGGGCCGAATCGTCGAAGCGCTGCATCTGGAAATAGGACCAGCCGAGCATGCGCCAGCCTTCGGGGTCATCGGCATTGGCGGCGACCTTTTTCTCGAGGCCCGCGACCAGCGCGGCGATTTCGCCGGCGCCCTCGGCCTCGGTACCCGCTGCCGGCGGTGGGGCTGCCGCTGCGGCCAGCGGTACCGATGTGCCGGCAAGGCCGGGCTTGCCCATGGTGGCATAAAGCGCGCCACCGGCAAGGGCGACAAGGGCTGCCAGCCCGATCGCCAGACCCGACAGCGTGCGCGACGCCAGCGCCACCCGGGCTTCCTCGGGGATATGCCCGGCAGCGAGCATGCGGCGCTTGATCTCGATCCGCAGACCTTCGGCATCAGCGGGCGGGATGGCGCCGGCGGCGAGCTGGACGTCGACATCGGCAAGCTGATCGCGCAGCACCGCCAGCGTCGCGGTGCGGGCATCGGCGCGGGCTTCATGGCGGCGCACCAGCGGAATTGTCAGCACGGCGGCGACAATCGCCACCATGAGCGTGAGAATGATCCAGAGGGTCATCGGGGCTTTCTTCGGAAAATAGGTTGTTGGCGGCTTATGCCGGGACGCTATTGTCGCTATCGGTCACGTGGTTTCGTCCTGCGATAACGCGGCGACTTGGGCAAGCTCGCTTTCCGACAAGGGGATGTCGGCCGGCAGGGCGGAGCGGCGGCGGTTCCAGGCAATCAGCGCCGCACCGCCGCCGAGCAACACGGCAAACGGCCCTAGCCACAAGGCCCAGGTCGCAGGCTCGACCGGCGGCTTCAACAGCACGAAATTGCCATAGCGCGTGACGAGGTAATCGATCGTTTCGGTGTCGGACTTGCCCAGGGTCAGCTGTTCGCGCACCACCAGCCGCAAGTCGCGCGCCAACGGCGCATCGCTGTCGTCGATCGACTGATTCTGGCAGACGACGCAGCGCAAATCCCTCGAAATGGTGCGCGCCCGCGCCTCGAGCGCCGGATCAGCGAGCATTTCGTCGGGCAACACGGCGGCCGCAGGGGCCGACATCAGCAACAGCGCGGCAATAAGAACCTTCATGCCTCGGCCCTCAGCTTGGCCATCAGTGGCTTGATGGTGGCTTCCCATTGTTCGGGACTGATCGGACCGATCTGTTTGAAGCGTACCCGCCCGGCCTTGTCGACGATGAAAGTTTCGGGAACGCCGGTGACGCCCAGGTCGATCGCGGTGCGGCCATTCTCGTCTGCCGCCGTGGCGCGATAGGGGTTGCCCCATTTCGTCAGCCAGTCGCGCGAATCCTGCGGCTTGTCTTTCCACGCGATGCCATAGACCGGAAAGCCTTCGGCCGAAATGCGGGTCAGCACCGGATGTTCCTGCGGGCAGGCAGCGCACCAGCTGGCAAAGATGTTGAGCAGGGCGGGTTCGCCCTTCAGCGTGACACTGGCGAGACCGGGGCCACCGCCCGGTGCTGCGGCGATGCCGGGCAGGTCGAACGTCGGCAGCGGCCGGTCGATCAGCTGCGAGGGTAGTTCCTTGGGGTCCTTGGTGAGGCCGATACCGAAGAATCCGACCAGCGCGATGAATGCGATGACGGGCGCGAGGAAGACGATGCGGTTCATGGTGCGAAAGCCTCCTTATTCCGCTGGGGCCAGCAACGGGCCGGCGGACCGCGCGGGCGCGCGTAGCGGTGCGCCGATTCGGAAGCGCCGGTCGGCGAGGCTGGCGGCGCCGCCCATCGCCATCATGAGGCCGCCGAACCAGATCCAGCCGACCAGCGGGTGGTGGTAGATCCGCACCACCAGCCCCGGGCCACGCGGGCCGTTCTGCTGGTCGCCGATGGCAATATAGCTGTTGCCAAGCAGCGAAGTGCCGATGCCGGCTTCGGTTGTCTGGTTGCGGCTGACCGGGAAGAAGCGCCGCTCGCTGTCGAGATTGCGCACGCTGTCGGCGCCGAACAGCGATTTTTCGCGCACGGTGAAATGCGCCTGAAAGGCCTGGTAGTTAGGCCCCTGTGCTTCGCCGACGCGGTCAAGCGTCACCTTCATGGTGGCCAGCGCGGCGGTTTCGCCCTCGCGCATCACGAGTATCTTCGATTCGGCAAAGCCGCTCATCGTCGAAATCCCGGCAACGGTGACGCCGAGCCCTGCATGCGCCAGCGCCATCCCGAACACGGCTGCCGGCGTGGTACGCACCAGCCGCAGCGACAGGCCAGCGGCGCCCTGCCAGCGCCGCGCCAGCACCAGCGCGCCGCCCAGGATGAGCCAGAAGCCCAGCGCCAGCCCCAGCGCGGCGACCGTTTTGGCCAGGCCGAACAGCGCCACAAGCCCGGCGGCGAGCGCCAGTGTTGCCAGCAGCGGCCATTTCAGCTTGGCACCGACGCGACCGAGGCCATCGCGCTTCCACGCCAGCATCGGCCCGACGGTGACCAGCAGCAGCAGCGGCACCGACAGCGGTACAAAGACGAGATTGTAATAGGGCGGCCCGACCGAAATCTTGTCGGCGGGCGACACCGCTTCCATGATCACCGGATAGAAGGTGCCGAGGAAAACTACTGCGGTCACCGCCATCAGGAAGAGATTGTTGAGTGTCAGCCCGGCTTCGCGGCTGACGCCCGAAAACAGCGCCCCCGACTTGAGCAGCGGCGCGCGCCAGGCGAACAGGCCAAGCGCCGTGCCAGTCGAGCCGATTATCATGGCGAGGATGAAGACGCCGCGTTCGGGATCGACGGCAAAGGCATGCACAGAGGTGAGGATACCCGAGCGGACAAGGAAGGTGCCGATCAGGCTGAGCGAGAATGCCAGGATGGCGAGCAGGATCGTCCAGCCGGCGAGCGCCTGGCGCTTTTCGGTGACGATCGCCGAATGCAGCAGTGCGGTGCCGAGCAGCCATGGCATCAGCGAGGCGTTCTCCACCGGGTCCCAGAACCACCAGCCGCCCCAGCCGAGTTCGTAATAGGCCCAGAAACTGCCCAGCGCGATGCCGCAGGTCAGCGGGATCCAGGCGGCGAGCACCCAAGGCCGCATCCAGCGCGCCCAGGCGGCATCGGCACGGCCTTCGAGCAGGGCGGCGACGGCGAAGCTGAAGGTCACCGAAAAGCCGACGTAGCCAAGGTAAAGCAGTGGTGGGTGAAAGACGAGGCCCGGGTCCTGCAGCAGCGGGTTGAGTTCGGCACCATCGAGCGGTGCCGGTGACAGCCGTGAAAAGGGATTGGAGGTGAAAAGCGAAAAAGCGAGGAAAGCGACGCTGATCATCGCCTGGATCGACAGGACCCGGGCTTGCAGGCTGGGCGGCAGATTATCGCCGAAGCGGCCGATGCCAGCGCCGAACAGCGCCAGAATGAGCACCCAGAGCAACATCGAGCCTTCGTGGTTGCCCCATGTCGCGGCCAGCCGATAGGCCAGCGGCTGGTTGAGCGCTGCGTGTTCCGCGACGAGTTCGACCGAAAAATCGGCAAGGCCAAAACAAGCCATCAGCAGGCCGAAGGCAAAAATGATAAGGATTGCTTGCACTTGCGCCGCCGATCGGCCGAATGCCATCAGCGCCGTATCACCCCGCACTGCCCCGACCATGGGCAACACGGCCTGTGCGAGGGCCGTCAGCCAGGCGAGGATGAGGGCAAAATGCCCGATTTCGGCATACATTGGGAAAAGCCACTTCTGGTGTGCATCAGGAAAATGCATTTGCAGTAATTCACAGTCTATCCGATTTCGCGCAAGATGGTAGAGTGTCGCCGGGTCGCCGGGTCGCCGGTTCATGATGCTGGGGGCAGTGCAGAGGTGAGCGAGCGTTATCGTATCGCAATTGTGGGTTCAGGACCTGCTGGTTTGAGCGCGGCTGCGCATGCGGCCAAACTCGGGATCAGCCACGTGCTGCTCGAAAAGACAGACCATCTGTCCGACACGATCTACAAGTATCAAAAGGGCAAGCATGTGATGGCAACGCCGTCGCAACTCGTCCTGCGTGCCGGCGGCGGCTTGCAATTCGAAGCGGGCAAGCGCGAGACCATCCTTGGCATCTGGGATGAGATGACTGCGGCCGCCAAGGTCAATGTCAAGCTGAATGCCGAGATCAAGTCGATCGCCGGGACGGGGGATCCGATCCCCGGCAGCATCCAGAAAACCACCACTCGCAACCGTGATGGCACCACTGTTGTCAAGGAATTGCAGCGCCTTGCCCCGCCTTACAAGCTGGTAACCACCAGCGGCGAAGAGATTATTGCCGATACGATCATCCTCGCCATCGGCACCCAGGGCAACCCCAATCTGCTGGGCTGCCCCGGCGCCCAACAGCCACATATCCAGTACCAGCTCGACGATCCCGCCGCCTATAACGACGAGCATATATTCGTTTTTGGCGGCGGTGATGCCGGCATCGAAAATGCGCTTGGGCTGGCGGCCGACGCGGCGCAGGGCAATATCGTCACGCTGATGAACCGCGGTGCCGAGTTCAGCACGGCCAAGGATGCCAACGTCAAGGCGCTGTTGGCGGCGCGCGATGCGGGCCGGATCAACGTCATGACAGAGACCCAGCCGCGCGCCATCGAGGACGAATGGGTGGTGCTCGACACGCGCGACGGCGAAGTGCGCGCCCGCTGCAACCGCCTGATCGCCCGAATCGGTTCGGCGCCGCCGCGCGGCTTTGTCGAGGCCTGTGGTGTCGAATTTGCGTCGAACGACCGGCTTGCCTTCCCGAAATTGTCTGCCGTGTTCGAATCGACCGCGCCGGGCATCTTCATCGTCGGCGCGCTGGCCGGCTACCCGCTGATCAAGCATTGCATGAACCAGGGGCATGATGTCGTCGAGTTCATCAACGGCAATACCGAGCTGAAGCCCGCCGACGAACCGATCCTCGAGGCCAAGTTCAAGGGGCTGCCCGCTGGCAAATCGGTATCGGACTGGCTCGAATATCTGCGCAGCAATGTCGGCATTCTGGACGGCATGAGCGCGTTGCAGATGCGCGAGTTCATGCTCGATTCCGAAGCGCGCGCCTATCGTGCTGGCGAGGTCATTTTCGAACGCAACGCGCCGGGTTCATCGCTGTTCGGTGTTGCCGATGGCCAGGTGCTGGTCGAGATCAACCCGAATGATCCGTCGATCACGGTGCCAATCGGCAAGGGCGAAATTTTTGGCGAAGTGGGTCTGATTTCGGGCCGTCGCCGCGGTGCCACCATCCGCGCCGGCAGCGATTGCGTGCTGGTGGAAATTTCGCGCAGCGCCGCCCTCAAGCTGATGTCGGCGGTGCCGGCGGCGTCGCGCGAAGTCACACGCATCACGACGTTGCGCAGCCTGTTGCAGATCTTCAAATCGGGGCTTGGCGCCGATGACCTGACCGATGTTGTCGCCTCGGCACGGATTGAGACGATCCGGGCCGGCCAGACGATCATCAAGGAAGGCGAGACCGGCGACGATATCTACATCATCCGTTCGGGCTCGATGGTCGTGGAAAAAACCATCGGCGGCAAGCCGGTGTTTCTCTCTTATGTGCCGGCCGGTTCCTATGTCGGTGAAATGGCTGTGATCAACGGCGATGCCCGCTCGGCAACGGTGCGGGCCGCGGTCAAGTCCGATGTGATCAAGCTCGAGGGCGAAAGCTTCCGCAGCCTGCTCGCCAACAAGCCCGAATTGATGGCGCGGGTGCGCGATGATATGGCCAGCCGCATCCAGCACAACGCCTTCATCGAATCGAAGAAGGACAGTTTCGGCGGTGTCGTCGACATGTACTCGGGGGTCGCCAACTTCCTCGTCGACAATGGTATTGGCGAAGCCACCGATGTGCTCCTGATCGATGAAAAGCTCTGCGTGGGCTGTGACAATTGCGAAAAGGCCTGTGCCGATTCGCACGATGGCCTGTCGCGGCTCGATCGCGAGGCCGGACGCACCTATGCGCATCTGCACGTGCCGACTTCGTGCCGGCATTGCGAACATCCGCACTGCATGGCCGATTGCCCGCCCAATGCCATTCACCGCGGGCCGACGGGCGAAGTCTATATCGATGACACCTGCATCGGTTGCGGAAATTGCCAGCGCAACTGTCCCTATGGTGTTATCCGCATGGACAAGGTGCCGCCCAAAAAGCCGTGGCTGCTCAATTGGCTGTTGTTCGGCCAGGGCCCGGGGCCGGGGGAGCCCAGCAAGAAATGGAGCTACAAGAACGCCAAGAAAGGCGTCGAAACGCCGAAAAAAGCGGTCAAGTGCGACATGTGCACCGGCCAGTCGGGTGGGCCCGCCTGTGTCCGCGCCTGCCCCACCGGGGCCGCGATCCGCGTTTCGCCCGAACAGTTCCTGTCGGTTGCCTTGCTTGACCGGGGGGCTGAATAATGGCTGGACAGGCTGCCGGAAACGCGAATCGCAAGGCGAGCGGCAAAGCGATTGTGCGCGCGCCACGGGAAATCACCCATGAAGGTTTTCTGACCCACCGGCGCAGCCGCTGGTTGAAGATCGCGCTGTTCCTGTCAGCGCTGGCGATCGCCGTCTATATTTTCACCGATCCGCAGCCGCGGGCGAACGGCGGTAGCGTCGCAGGCTATGCGCTCGGCACCATCGGCGCGCTGCTGATCGTCTGGCTCAGCCTTATCGGGCTGCGGAAGCGCATCATTACTAGCAAGCCCTATTCATTGAAGGGCTGGACGTCGGCGCATGTCTATCTGGGCTTGTCGCTGATCGTTATCGGCACGCTGCACACCGGCTTCCAGCTTGGCTGGAACGTCCACAGCGCCGCCTATGTGCTGATGATGATCGTCATCCTTTCGGGCATCTACGGCATCATCGTTTACGGGAGGCTACCCGGAAAGCTCAGCGCCAACCGTCAGGAAGCCACCCAGCCACAGATGCTCGAAGCGATCCGTGCGCTCGATCGGCAGCTCGATACCGCAGCGCAGCCGCTCGGCAAGGACGAAGCCGACCTGGTGCGGGTGAGCCTTGAACAGACCGATATCGGCGGCAATCTGTGGCAGCGGCTGACCGGCCAGCAGCCGAATTGCGGCACCGCAAAGGCGCGCGATGCCATTCAGGCGCTGGTCAACCAGCAGATGCGTACCGTCAAACCCGACCCGCGGTTGACCCAAATACTGTTCCTTCTCGAACGCAAGAGCGCCGCGTTGGCCCAGGCGCGCCGCCACATCCGCATGAAGACCCAGCTTGAAATCTGGCTCTACCTGCATGTGCCGGCGACCTTTGCGCTGCTTGCGGCGCTGATCGCCCATATCCTCAGCGTCTTCCTGTACTGGTGATGTCATGAGCTTTGTTGTCCGCCAAATCGCGAAACGTGCCGATGGGGGTGATATCATCCGCACCCGCACACTTGATAACGCCGAAATCACGGTCGGTCGTGGCACCGATTGCGATATTCAACTCGCCGATCTCGGCGTCATGCTGCGCCATGCCCGCCTGCTGCAATTGTCGGATGGCACGGTCGCGGTCGAAGCTACCGGCGGCATCCCGCTCGAGATCGGCGGCAAATTCGTCAATCGCGCCGATCTCGCCGTGGCCGACGAACCAGCGATCAATATCGCCAGCCATCGGCTGACCCTGACCAAGGGCGACGCGCCGGGCGAGATCGCCATTACCGCCGAACGCGTCATCGCCGCCACCGATGCCGCCGATGCCGCGTCGGAAACCGGTATCTTCTCGCTCAGGGAAACCATGCCGTCAAAGCGTGGGCTGGCTTGGGTGCTTGCCGGGCTGGTGCTGATCATCGGGCTGGCGCTGCCCCTGTTCATGATGGGCGCCAATGATCTGCCGGCCGACATGGTTGCCGCCGCGGCCCGCCCCGAAGGTGTAAGCGGGGCCGGCAAGCTGGTCCCCTCCCTCGGCGGCGATGATGTAAAGAAAGCCGGCTACAGCGCCGACATGGTGTGGACCTCGGGTCCGCTGTCGACCGCGCATGCCGGCCTGTCGAACAAGTGCGGCGCCTGCCACACGCAGCCGTTCGTTTCGGTCACCGACAGCGCCTGTGTATCGTGCCACAAGCCCGATGCCACGCCGGATCACGCCAGCGCCGATCGCATGGCAACCGGCCGGCTGCCTGCCGGCGGTTTCGAAGCGGGCATCCACAAGGGGTTGAACCTGCCTGAAGGCCGCTGCGCTTCGTGCCACAAGGAACATGAAGGCCCGCGCGGCGCGCTGATGGTTGCTGCCAGCTTCTGCACTGATTGCCACACCGGCCTGTCCGGGCGGCTGAAGAACACCAAAATCACCAATGTGCCGAACTGGGAAGACCATCCGCAGTTCAAGCCGACGCTGGTGTCGGTCGCGTCGTTGACCGCGCCGACGTTCGAACGCGTCTCGCTGGCCGACAAGCCGGTGGAGCGGTCCGGTCTCATCTACCCGCATGATATCCACCAGTCGGCGACCAATGGCGTTGCCAACATGGTGCAGAAACAGGGGCTGGCCGCGGGTGCCAATGGCGCGCTCGCCTGCAATTACTGCCACACCCCCGACAGCGACGGCGTGCGTTTCAAGCCGATCGAGATGGAAAAGAATTGCGGCGCCTGCCACGATCTTGCCTTTGCCAAGGATGGCGGCATCGTCCGCACCCTGCCGCATGGCAAACCCGAACAGGTCGCCGGGATCATCCGCGACTTCTATCTCGGCCAGGCGCTCAGCCCGCGCGCCGGGGTGCAGCGCTTCGCCTTCGAACGCCGCGCACCGGGCAAGCTGGCTGAAGTCGAACTCGCCGATCTGCGCATCACCAGCACCGGTGAAGCGCGCGCCCGCGGCGATGCCGCGATCGCCCAGATCTTCGGTGCCGATGGCAAGGCCGGCGGCCTTTGCTCTGATTGCCATGTCGTCAACAACACCGGCGCCCCCAACGCCGCCGAACGCTACACCGTCGCGCCGGTGACGCTGGCCAGCCATTACCTGCCCAAGGGCCGCTTCCCGCACAACCAGCACAAGACTTATGACCGCAAGACCGGCGATGCCGCCTGCGTCACCTGTCACAAGGGCGTGATGGTATCCAAGGCCTCGACCGATGTGTTGTTGCCCAGCGTCACCCAGTGCCGCGACTGCCACGGCTCGTCGAACGTCGCCACCAATGTCGCCGCCACCTGCAGCACCTGTCACGGCTACCATTATGGCGAAGGCGGCCAGGGAGGTGACTTTGCCGGATCGCCGCACCGCAAGCCCGCCAAGCCTGCGACCGTGGCGGCCCGCGCGTTGCCGGTGAAGCTGGGCTCGGCGGCGCCGGTGGGCGCCAAGGCGCGGCGGGCGGCAGTTTAGCCGCGCCGCCGGCGACTGGGGCCGCGGACCCCAGTCGCAATTCCAACAGTTTGATGTTGGGCAACGCCCGTTGATGTTATTTCCAAAAATCACATGGCCTTTGGGGCCTGTGGCCCCAGCCGCCGGAGACGCTTGCCGTAGCAGCATGAGTCAGCATCGACCGGCCATTGTATACGGTGCGTGCAAGGGCAGAACCGTGATCGACCAAGTGTCGAAGAACGAACGCGGTTACCGTGCCGCTTTCACCCGCACCGCATCGGCATCGCTCAACACCTGCCACGCTGCCTGGATAGCGCGAAAGCGTTCGGCGGCCTGCGCGCTGGTGCCGGCGACATCGGGGTGACTGGTCTTGGCGGCGCTGCGCCAGGCGGCCTTGATGGTTTCGATGTCGGCATCGGATTCAAGCCCGAGTACGGTGAGCGCATCCAGTTCGGCGCGGCTGCGGCTGCCGTCGCCAGTGCCGCCCCATTCCCAATGGGCGGCACGTTTGTAGCTGCGCTGCGCTTCCTCGCTGGCTTCGCGCGCGGTGGCTTCCTCCGGGGTCAGGCCGGCGAAATAATCCCAGCCGGCGTTGTATTCGGCGGCGTGCGTCTGGCAGAAATACCAGCGTTCGGGGCGGTTGGCGACCTTGGGAGCAGGGCAGATGCCCGGGTTCGTGCAGCCGTGGCGGTCGCACAGGCGCACTTCGACTGCGGCGCCGCCGCTGCCATAGGGTCGCCAACGCGGAAACCCCCAATCATCCTTGCGGCCTGAACGCACCATTGGCAGTGAAACACTCCGTATTCCCGCGCACTGATCGCGGCGGGAGCCAGACCATACGCATGATTTGACCATTCTGCCAGACGCGCCGCCGCCGCACTCAGCGCTTGAGGGGGCCATGATGTCGTTCAGCGGGATTGTGTCCATCAGTGCCATCCGGGCGCCGGCTGCATTATCGCTGCTTTGGTGACGGCTGTGCCGGCGATTGCTGCCGCTTGCGATGGACGTGCGCTTCACGATGAACCACAATGGCCGATATGCTGTCACTTGTCCTTTCGCGCCGTTTCGGGCCGATGTTCGCTACCCAGTTTCTGGGCGCCTTCAACGATAATCTGTTCAAGACCGCTTTCATCTTTCTCGTCGCCTTCCATCTCGAGGCGGATGACCCGGCGGGCGCTGCAACGCTTGCGACAGTGGCCACGGGTGTGTTCATCCTGCCTTTCATGCTGTTTTCGGGGCTGGCCGGTGAAGTCGCCGACGCGCGCGACAAGGCGTGGATTGCGAAAGGCGTGAAGCTGGCGGAGATCATCTTCATGGCGCTTGGCGCGGTGGCGATGCTGCTCCAGTCGGTGCCGCTGGCGTTGGTCGTCATTTTCCTGATGGGTGTGCATTCGACCGTTTTTGGGCCGGTCAAATATGCCATTCTGCCTCAGCATCTGGGCGAAAAAGAGCTGCTGCTCGGCACCGGGTTGGTCGAGGGGGCAACCTTTGTGGCGATCCTGCTTGGACAGGTAGCGGGCGGTTTGCTGCCGGTAGCCTGGGCCGGGCCGGTGGCGGTGGCGGTGGCGGTGCTTGGCTGGCTGGCCTCCTGCTTCATCCCGCCGGCGCCGCCGTCGAGCGCGGTGCCGATCGACTGGAACCCGCTGTCTTCGACGCGCCGCGCGCTTGGCGAAGCTTTCGCCAACGCCGAATTGCGCATTGCGACGATGTGCATCAGCTGGTTCTGGGCGCTGGGCGCGATCTACACGACGCAGTTTGTGCCGCTTGCCAGGAATGATCTTGGCGGCACCGAAGGCGTGGCGACGCTGTTTCTGACTGCTTTTTCGATTGGCATCGCGCTGGGCTCGGCGGGCGTCAGCCGGTTGACCGGCGGGCATATCTCGACCCGGCTGGCGCCCTGGGCCGGGTTGGCGATGGCGCTTGCCGGGGCCGATCTGTATTTTTCCGTCGCCGCCTTCGATGGCCGCGCCGGGAGTGTTAGCACCTTCATCGCCGATCCCCGCGGTTGGCGCGTGCTTGCCGATCTGGCGCTGCTGTCGATCGCCGGCGGAATTTTTTCCGTCCCGCTATATGGTGTGCTGCAGACGGCGACGAACAGCGCAGGGCGGGCGCGGGCAATCGCTGCCAACAATGTCGTCAATTCGGCATTTCAGGTCGGTGGCGTGCTCGCCATCGGCGCTGCCATCAACCGCGGGGTCGGCGTGCCGGCGGTCCTGCTCGGTGCCGGGCTGACGGTGCTGCTGCTGTTGCCCCTGCTGCGCCGGTTGCCACGATAGCAGTCGGCCGCTAGCGCGCGCTCCGCCGCAACGCGACACGGATGAGGTCGCTCACCCCGGCACCGTCGCCCCGTTCGGCCCGGGCTTCGGCGACAGCGCGGCTTGCCTCCATGGGCTTGAAACCCAGGCCGGCGAGCGCGGTCAGCGCATCGGCAATGTCGCCGCCTGTGCTGCCGACCGGCAACGGTGCGGCGCTGCCCAGC
>CAJAHV010000361.1 GCA_903939555.1 uncultured Alphaproteobacteria bacterium
CGCTGGAACTGCGGGTTGGACAGCAGGCGGTTGCGCAGCAACAGCCAGCGTTCGCGCAAGGTTGGCGGGTCAATCGTGTGAGTCATTGTGTCATCGACTCTGGACAGTCGGCGCGGTGCGGTCAATCATAGCAGGAACACCGCCGGGCCGGATTCGGCGCGGACGGCACTTGGGGATCATCGTGGCGCAGGAAGCGGGAGTCGTCATCATCGGAGCCGGTATCGGCGGCCTTGTCGCCGCCGTCCAGCTTGCCGGTGCCGGCGTGCCCGTCACGGTCGTCGAGCGCATGGCGACACCGGGCGGCAAGCTGCGCACGGTTGCCTGCGAGGGTATTGCCGTGGATGCCGGCCCCACGGTATTTACCGCCCGCTGGATTTTCGAAGCGCTGTTCGAAAGCCTGGGCGAGCGGCTTGACGACCATCTCACCCTCGTCAAGTCCGAACGCCTTGCCCGCCACGCCTGGGGCGATGGCAGTTCGCTCGACCTGTGGGCCGACCCGGCGCGCAGCCGTGATGCGATCCACGCCTTTGCCGGCGCCGCCGAAGCGCGGGGCTTCGACAGTTTCCGCGCCGAGTCCGCGCGCATCTGGAACGCCCTTGAACACCGCTACATGGAGGCACCCGTCACCACGCCCGTTGGGCTGGCGTTTCGCTTCGGCCTGTCGGGGATGGGCGAGATGCTGGCGATCAACCCGTTCCAGACACTGTGGAAAGCGCTGGGCAAGCATTTCAAGGACCCGCGCCTCCACCAGCTTTATGGCCGCTACGCCACCTATTGCGGCGCCTCGCCCTATGATGCCACCGCGACGCTGATGCTGATCGCGCATCTCGAGGCACGCGGCGTCTGGCTGGTCGAAGGCGGCATGCACAAGGTTGCCGAGGCGCTGGCGGCGCTGGCAACGGCACGGGGGGCGGCTTTCCGCTACAATGCCCATGTGTCCGGCATCATCACCCGCAATGGCCGCGCCACCGGGGTGCAGCTTGCGGATGGCGAAACGATCGTCGCCGGCGATGTGCTCGCCAATTGCGACGCCAGCGCCATCGCCGATGGCCGCTTCGGGCCGGAGGCGGCGCGGTCGGTGACGGGCACTCCGCCGGGCAAGCGCTCGCTGTCGGCGCTGGTCACCATGATGACAGCGGATGCCCGGGGTTTCGATCTCGATCGCCACAATGTCTTTTTTTCCGATGATTATGCGCGGGAATTCCGGCAAATCTTCGGGGAAGGTCGCCTGCCGTCGGCGCCAAGCGTCTATGTCTGTGCCCAGGACCGCGGGCTCGGCCCACCGCCCGATGGGCCGGAACGATTTCAACTTATTGTCAACGCGCCCGCCACAGGCGATGATCGCGCCCCAACGCCCGAGGAGATTTCAGCATGTCAGACGGCGACACTGGCGGCCCTGGCCCGTTGCGGCCTGACGCTGACGCCCCGGGCGCAGGTGCCGGTGGACCCGGCGATGTTCGAAACCCTGTTCCCTTCGACGGGTGGAGCCCTTTATGGACGGGCATCGCACGGATGGCAGGCCAGCTTCCGCCGGCCGGGCAGCCGCACTGGCCTGCCGGGATTGTGGCTCGCGGGGGGATCGGCGCACCCGGGGGCGGGCGTCCCGATGGCGGCCTTGTCCGGCCGCTTGGCGAGCGCTGCGATCCTTTCGGCCCGCGCTTCGACGGCGCGGTCCCGGCCGATGGCTATAGCTGGTGGTATGTCGATGCCGAAAGCGACGACGGCCAATATGGCCTGACCGTCATTGCCTTTATCGGCTCGGTTTTTTCGCCTTATTACAAGGCCAGCGGGCGGTTTTTCCCGGAAAATCACATCGCGCTGAACGTCGCGCTCTACGGCCCGCGCGGCCGGCGCTGGGCGATGACCGAACGCGGCCAGGGCGCGCTGTGGCGCGACCGCTCGACGCTCAAGATCGGGCCGAGCCATGTCCATTGGGACGGCAACGCCCTGACCATCGAGGTGGAGGAGAAAGGCGCGCTCTTGCCGCTGCCAGTACGCGGCAAGATCCGTCTGACCCCGCAAGTGCTCGGGCAGCGGCGTTTCCGGCTCGATCCGCAGGGCCGCCATATCTGGGCGCCGCTGGCGCCGTTGGCACGGGTCGATGTCGCCTTCGCCGATCCCGATATCGCCTGGAGCGGCCAAGGCTATCTCGATTCCAACCATGGCAGCGAGCCGCTGGAGGATGGTTTCGCCGACTGGCAATGGTCGCGCGCGCACCTCGCGGGCGGCGAAACCGCGGTGATCTATGAAGGCAAATTGCGCAGCGGCGACGATTTCGGCATGGCGCTGCGCATCGGCAATGACGGCAACGCCGAAGTCTGCGAAATGCCCGCCCCGATTGTCCTGCCCGCTACCCGCTGGCGCGTCGACCGCCTGACCCGCGCCGATGCCGGCCATGACGCCCGGCTGCGCGCCACCTGGGAGGACACGCCCTTCTATTCGCGCTCGGCGCTGAGCAGCCGGATGTTCGGGCAGAATGTCGTGGCGGTCCATGAAAGCCTGTCGCTCGACCGGTTCCGCTCTCCGGTGGTGCAATGGATGCTGCCGTGGCGGATGCCACGCAAGCTTTGAAGGGCGGGCAAAACTCCCAAAAGTCACGCCAAATGAGGGTGTCGGCTTTTCGGTTGTAGGATTTGCGGGGCGCTGTTTGCGCGGCACTGTTCGCGCGCCTGCCCGCGCCGTAGCATGGCGGCTTTGGCAAGCGTTGCACCGGCGGCGGCGGCGGCGCATGGTCGGGGCCAAGCAAATCCGGAGAGACGACCATGGACGATCTGGCTGGGAAGACGGCATTCGTGACCGGTGCCGCATCGGGCATCGGGCTGGGCATTGCCACGGCGCTGGCGCAGGCCGGAGTCAAGGTGATGCTGTGCGATATCGAGGCGGAGGCGCTCGATGCCGCCGTCGCGGCGTTGCAGGCAAGCAACGCCGATGTCGCCGGCGTTGTCGCCGATGTGTCGTTGAAGGCGCAGTTGCAGGCCGCCGCCGATGCGACCGTCGCGCGCTATGGCAAAGTCCATATTCTGGTCAACAATGCCGGCGTCGGCGGCGGTGGCGGCTATGGCGAATGGAATGACGCGAGCTGGGACTGGACGATCGGCGTCAATCTGATGAGCGTTGTCTGGGGCGTCGAAATCTTCGGGCCGCTGCTCGAATCCCATGGCGAAGGCGGACAGATCGTTTCCACCGCCTCGATGGCCGGGCTGATCGCAGCGGTGGCGCCGGCGTATAATGTCACCAAATATGGCGTTGTCGCATTGTCAGAAGGCTTGCGCCCGGCGCTGGCAGGGCGCGGCATCGGTGTGTCGGTGCTGTGCCCGGGTTTCATCCGCACCCGTATCATGGAATCGCAACGCAACATTCCCGACCGGCTGGCCGGCAGCGTCGCCCTGCCTCCCGAAGCAGGCGAAGATGACACCTTTCGCCAGATGGCGATTGCCGCCATCACCCATGGCATCGACCCCTTGTATGTCGGCGAATTGGTGCGCGAAGGGATCGAAGGGGATTGGCCCTATATCTTCACCGACACCCAGTTCGAACCCGCCGTCGACGCGCGCTTTGCCGCGATCAAGGCGGGGTTCGACAAGATCCGCGACCGCAAACCGCAATATTGATATCATGCCGGGTGGATGCTGATCCATTAGGCTACAGCGAGAGCCTCCGGAGGCTCTGCTTCAGGCCGGCCTCGCCGACCAAAAGGCGATGGCCACGCGCTGCACCTTGTCGAGATATTTGCGCGCTTCGGGGCCTTCCCAGGCGCCGGCATAATCACGGCGCGCCACCCACCAGCCTTGGCCGGGCAGCCGGTCGCTTTCGCGCACCACCAGCGATGCCAGCTCGGGCTGGCCGGCGGCGGCGGCGCGGTTGTCGATTTCATCGAGCACGGCGCACAGGGCGCGCATCCGCGGCCGGGTGAAGCGTTGTCCGATGGCCAGCAGCAGTTCGGAATAGCTGACACGGCGGCCCTCGGCGGCGGCGGCCTGGAGCAGATGTTCGAGATGATCGATATCGAACGCCATTACTCCGCCGCCATCTCGCCGATCGGCGGCAGGTTGTGGCCGAGCAGGCGCAGCAGGTCGGCGGCGGCTTCGACGATGTTGGTGCCGGGGCCGAAGATGGCGGCGGTGCCGATATCCCGCAGGAAATCATAATCCTGTGCCGGGATGACGCCGCCGGCGATGACGCGGATATCGGGGCGGCTGGCGTCCTTCAACGCGGTGATCAGCGCCGGCACCAGCGTCTTGTGGCCGGCGGCAAGGCTGCTCGAGGCGACGATATCGACATCGAGCGACAACGCCAGCGCACAGGCTTCATCGGGTGTCTGGAACAGCGGCCCGACGGTGGCATCGAAACCCAGATCGGCAAGCGCGGTGCCGACGACCTTGGCGCCGCGATCATGGCCGTCCTGGCCCATCTTGACGATCAGCACGCGCGGTTTGCGGCCCTTGCGACGCTCGAACGCCTCGACGCCGTCGGCGACACGAACATAAGCCGGATCACCCTTATAGGCATCGGCATAAATGCCCTTGACCATCTTCACCACGGCGGTGTGGCGGCC
Organism: uncultured Alphaproteobacteria bacterium; assembly: GCA_903939555.1. Taxonomy (GTDB): domain Bacteria; phylum Pseudomonadota; class Alphaproteobacteria; order Sphingomonadales; family Sphingomonadaceae; genus Sandarakinorhabdus. Next base: position 4,556 of record CAJAHV010000361.1, read on the forward strand.
AAAGACATCTTCCAGCGCGGCGCTGATTTCGCCCAGCGTCGCACGCACCCGAGCGGCGTTGACGGCGAGGGCGAGCAGATTGTCACCGGCCGCAGCACCGCTGCGCAGCGCCGCCAGCGCGGTTTCGACCGCTGCGGCATCGCGGTTGGCGCGCACCGACGCCAGCCGTTCGATCTGGCTGGCGCGCACCGCGACATTGTCGACATCAAGGATGTCGAGCTTTTCCTGGGTTTCCGGCTTGTACTTGTTGACCCCGACGATGACGTCATCGCCCATGTCGACGCGGGCCTGCTTGGCGGCGGCGGCCTTTTCGATCTCGAGCTTGGGCATGCCGCTTTCGACAGCCTTGGTCATGCCGCCGAGCGCTTCGACTTCGTCGATCAGCGCCTGGGCACCCTTCACCAACTGGTCGGTCAGCGCTTCGATATAATAGCTGCCACCCAGAGGATCGACGACGCGGGTGATGCCGGTTTCTTCCTGCAGCACCAATTGCGTGTTGCGGGCGATGCGCGCCGAAAAATCGGTGGGCAGCGCAATGGCTTCGTCGAGCGCATTGGTGTGCAACGACTGGGTGCCGCCCAGTGCCGCCGCCATGGCTTCGACGGTGGTGCGGATGACGTTGTTATACGGGTCCTGCTCCTGCAAGCTGACGCCCGAGGTCTGGCAATGGGTGCGCAGCATCTGGCTGCGCGGCGCGGCGCCGAAATCGGCCATGATCGTTGCCCACAGCGTGCGCGCGGCGCGCAGCTTGGCGATTTCCATGAAGAAATTCATGCCGATACCGAAGAAGAACGAGAGCCGCCCGGCGAAATCATCGACCGCCAGCCCCTTGGCGAGCGCGGCGCGGACATATTCCTTGCCGTCGGCCAGCGTGAACGCCAGTTCCTGCACCGCTGTCGCCCCAGCTTCGAGCATGTGATAGCCCGAAATGCTGATGCTGTTGAACTTGGGCATGTTTTTCGAGGTGTATTCGATGATGTCGGCAACGATCCGCATGCTCGGCGCCGGCGGGTAGATATAGGTGTTGCGGACCATGAATTCCTTGAGAATATCGTTCTGGATGGTGCCGTCGAGCTTGTCCTGCGTGACGCCGGCTTCTTCGGCGGCGACGATGTAAAAGGCGAGACAGGGCAAGACGGCGCCGTTCATCGTCATCGAAACGCTCATCTGGTCGAGCGGGATGCCATCGAACAGGATCTTCATGTCCTCGACCGAATCGATCGCCACGCCGGCCTTGCCGACATCGCCCGACACGCGCGGGTGGTCGCTGTCATAGCCGCGATGGGTGGCGAGATCGAAAGCGACGCTCAGCCCCTTTTGCCCGGCGGCAAGGTTGCGGCGGTAAAAGGCGTTCGAGGCTTCGGCGGTCGAAAAGCCGGCGTATTGGCGGATCGTCCAGGGGCGGCCGGCATACATGCTGGCGCGCACGCCGCGCGTGAAGGGCGCAAAGCCGGGCAGGCCGGGATCGGTGGCAACATCGGCGGCGGTATAGAGCGGCTTGACGGCGATGCCTTCGGGGGTCGCCCAGGTCAGGTCGGCGCCCTTGACCTCCTTGGCGGCCATTTTCTGCCAGTCAGCGTGCGTCGGCTTGGTCATGTCTGTCTCCCGGATTCGCGTATAAGCGCGGCAGGGGGCGGCGCGTCAATCACCGACATGGCAACTTGGGCCGCGTTCGATTGTTGCAGCCGGGCAGCGCCACAAAGACAGCCCATGGCGAGATGATATCGCTGGCGTCTGCCGGCTTGGACTCGCTGACGGCACCTCGGGACGTAGGGCAAGGCGGGCTATTCTGCGGCCTCCAGCGTCTCCGTCCGCCCGGTATTGCCCCCCGCCAGCGCGATCAGCCGCTTTTCGAGCGTGCGCAGCCGCGCCGAATTGTCGATCTTGGCCCCGGTCAGGTCGGTCAGGTAGAAAGTATCCGTCGCGCGCTCGCCATAGGTAGCGATATGCGCCGAATGGATCGTCACCCGGCTCTGGAACAGCGCATGGGTGAGCGAATAGAGCAAAGCCGGCCGGTCGGCGGCATTGACCTCGAGCACCGTATAGCGGTTCGAAGCCTTGTTATCGATCAGCACATTGGGTTCGACCTTGAACACCTCCGCGCGTCGTCGCGCCAAGGGGCGGGCGGCCAGCCGGTCGGCAAGACGGATCTTGCCGGTCAGCACGTCCTCGATCATGCGCTTCAGCCGCGCCAGTTGCGCCGGTTCGGCAAAGGGCTGGCCGAGCGGATCGGCGATGACGAAATTGTCGATCGCCTGGCCATCGCGGGTCGTGTGGATGCGAGCATCGAGGATATTGGCGCCGCCAAGCGAAATTGCCCCGGCGATGCGGTAGAACAGGCCGGGGTGATCGGCGGCATAGATGCTGACCAGCGTCGTCCCCGAAGCCGGATCGGGCACCGCCGCAATGGCGAGCGGCGCCTGGGCGATATCGGCGGCGGCGATCAGCGCGGCATTGGCGGCAAGCACCTCGGGAGGTTCGGCGACCCAATAGCTGTCGGCAAAGCGCCCAGCATAGGTGATGAAGCGCTGCGGATCCCAATCAACCGCCGCGGCCAAGCCTTCCTGTTTGGCATCGATGCGTTCGCTGCGGCCCTTCTGCTTGTGGCCGAGCCGCAGCACTTCCTCGGCCGATTCGTACAGGTCGCGCAGTAACTGGCCCTTCCAGTTGTTCCAGACCCCCGGCCCCACGGCGCGGATATCGACAACGGTCAGCACGAGCAGTTGCCGCAGGCGTTCCGGGCTGGCCACGGTCTCGACGAAATCCAATATGGTCTTGAAGTCCGACAGGTCGCGCTTGAAGGCGGTGCTGGACATCAGCAGGTGATGGCGCACCAACCACGCGACGGTTTCGGTTTCCGCCGCCGTCAGCCCCAGCCGCGGGCACAGCCGTTCCGCTACGTCCCCACCCAATTGGCTGTGATCGCCGCCGCGGCCCTTGGCGATATCGTGGAGCAGCACCGATACATGCAGCACACGGCGCGACACGAGCTGCCGCATCACCCGCGCCGACAACGGGTGTTCGGCCTGCAACGCCCCCGATTCGATGCGTGCCACCAGCCCGATGGCGCGAATGGTATGCTCGTCGACGGTGTAATGATGGTACATATCGTACTGCATCTGGGCCACGACCCGGCCGAAATCGGGCACGAAACGTCCGAAAACGCCCGCTTCATTCATCCAGCGCAGTACCTTTTCGGGGTCGTTTCGGCTGGTCAGCACGCCCATGAACAGCGCATTGGCGTTGCGATCGCGCCGAATGCGTTCGTCGATCAGGCCGGCATCGCGTGCCGCCTGTCGCATCGCTTGCGGGTGGATGGCCAGTTTTTCGCGGTCTGCGAGGGCGAACATCTCGATCAACCGCACCGGATCGGCGGCAAAGAACCCATCATTGGGCACCCCGATCTGCCCGCGGCGCAGCGTGAAGCCGTTCAGTTTCGCCGGCCGCCGGATCAGCTTGGGCAACCAGCTCGCCTTGGCAAAGCTTTCGTCGAGATGGGCAAGGAACAGCCCGGTAAGGTCGCCCACCGTCTTGGCCATCAGGAAATAGTGCCGCATGAAGCGTTCCACCGCCGACATGCCACCCTGGTCCGAGCGCCGTTCGGCGTAGCGCAGCCGCGTTGCCAGCTCGCGCTGCACATCGAAGGTCAGCCGTTCCTCGGCACGCCCGGCAATGTCGTGGAGGTTGATGCGCACCGCCCACAAAAAGCTTTCGGCGCGGCGGAACTGACGCAATTCACTGGCCGTCAACAGCCCCTTGTCAACCAATTCGGCGACGGTTTCGACCTGATAGGCATATTTGCCGATCCAGAACAGCGTGTGCAGGTCACGCAGGCCGCCCTTGCCTTCCTTCAGATTGGGCTCGACGACATAGCGGCTGTCGCCCATCTTTTTATGGCGTTCGTCGCGTTCGGCGAGTTTTTGCGCGGTAAAGGCCTTGGCGGTGCCGGCGACAACTTCCTTGCGGAAGCGCTGGGTGGCTTCCTCGTACAGCGGCTGGTCGCCCCAGACGTAACGCGATTCGAGCAGCGCGGTGCGGATCGTCACATCGGCCTTGGCCATGCGCACCATGTCGTCGAGCGATCGCGTCGCATGGCCGACCTTCAGCCCCATGTCCCACAACATGTATAGCATCGTCTCGATAACCTGTTCGCCCCACGCCGTCTGCTTCCACGGGGTGAGGAACAACAGGTCGATATCCGAAAACGGCGCCATCTGGCCGCGGCCATAGCCGCCCACCGCGACCAGCGTCAGCCGTTCCGACGATGTGCGGTTGGTAGCGGGGTAAAGATCGGTGACAACCGCATCGAACAACAGGCGCAGCAATTGATCGACAAGAAAAGCCTGGGCACCGGCCAGTTCCAACCCCTTGGCCGGATTTTCGCGCAGCCGGCGCTGCAATTCCGCCCGACCCTCGGCCAGCGCCGTCTGCAGCAGCGTCGCCAGCACGACGCGACGCGACTTGAAATCCCCTGCCGCCGCCATGCTTTCGGCAAGCGAATCGGCCAGCGCCCGCCGGTCGATGATCGCCCGGCGATTGGGCACGATGTCGGGACGCGAAGCCATGGCCAATGATAGGCCGGCCCGGCGCGCAGTGCAAAGTGACAGATTGCGCCGTCCCCGCTATCCATTGCGCATGAACGACCCTGCCAAGGCCCAATTGGAAGCCCTCGCCCATCGCGGCATCGATGCCTTGCGGCGCGGTGATGCCGACACGGCGCGTCAGGCCTTTGCCGCGATCACCGCCAGCGGCCGTGCCAGCCCGCAGATCTGGCTGTTCCTGGCGCAAGCCTGCGACATCGCCGATGATCGCCCCGCCGCGCGCGCCGCGCTGGCGCAGGTGCTGCAACTCGACCCGGGCAACCCCTATGCGCTGGTCATGCAGGGTGAACTCTTTACCCGCGACGGTGATGATCGTGCCGCGGTCAACTGGTATGACCAAGCGCTGTCGGCCACC
>CAJAHV010000362.1 GCA_903939555.1 uncultured Alphaproteobacteria bacterium
GATCCAGTCGGTCCATTCGTTCAAGGCCCACACGCCGCCGGCCATGATGATGGGCACCGAATCGGCAATGCCGGCTTCGCGCATCGTGGCGCGCAGGTCGCGCACGCGCGGCAATGGGTCCTGTGGGGCGCGCGGGTCTTCGGCATTCGACAGGCCATTATGGCCGCCGGCGAGCCAGGGATCTTCATAGACCACGGCGCCCAGCCATTCCGACGCCTTGGAATAGGCGCGTTTCCACAGGGCGCGAAAGGCGCGGGCGCTGCTGATGATCGGGTAATAATAGACACCGTGGTGCGCGGCTATTTCCGACAACTTGTATGGCATGCCGGCGCCGCAGGTGACGCCGTTGACCATGCCGCGGGTACGCGACAACACGCCTTCGAGCACGCGCTGGGCGCCGCCCATTTCCCACAACACATTGATATTAATGGCTCCAATCCCGCGGCTCAGTTCGCTCGAGGCCATTTCATAAGCGCGCTCGACCTGTTGCACGGCGCCTTCGATGGCGAATTCTACCAGTTCCTCATGGCGCTCGCGCCGGGTCAGCCTGGTATAGATTTGGGGGATGATGCGGCCGGTGGCATCATAGCTGTCGGCATTGACCGCCGAAATCGTACCGACGCCGCCGGCATGGGCCCAGGCACCTGAAGACAGGTGATTGGTCGCCGCAACGCCCTTGCCGCCTTCAACCAGCGGCAGGACCTCGCGGCCACCCATGGTAATCGCCTTCAGACCGTTCAGCATCATCTTCCGATCAAAACCCTGGCGCCCCCGCGCCGGTTGTTGCTGCTATAGGGCGGGTGCTTGATAAAAGCCCGCAAAATTCGTTGTCATGGCTGTTTTACCGCGCCATCAAATTGCCGGTGCGGCGAGTTGGTTGCGCCAGCGGCGCAGCGCATCACGCAATTGGCTGGCGCGGGCGATGGCGTCCGTCTCGTCGGGCAGCAGTTCGAGCACTTCAAAGACCATGCCCTCTTCACCCTGCGCCTGCCATGCCGCCTGCAGCGCGCGATTGCTGTGACTGCCAAGGCGCAGGCTGAACCAGTGCCGGGTCTGGATGGTCGCGATGTCGGGGGCCTGACCCAGCCACAGTCCGCCGGTTGCGGGGCAACGTACAGCGAAAATCCCAGCCTCGACCTTGCGGTCCTTGTAGGCGGCTATGGTGGCTTTGCGATCGATATTCATGCAGCGACCATAATATCACCCGGATGAAATTGACAGAGAAATTTATCCGGGTATAATTTACATGATGAAGATCCATATCGCTTTTGTCGGCCATCGCCGCCTTGCCACCGGCTCGATCGCCGAGGTCGCTGCCGCCGTCGCTGCGGCCGGCAATGACCCGATGCCGCTGGTGTTCGATGTCGAAAGCGGCGCGGTCGTCGATCTTGATCCGCGGCCGGCTGCCGCCAACGTGACGCCACTGCCGCGTGGCCGGGGGCGACCCAGCCTGGGCGTCGTGCCGCGCGAGGTGACGCTGCTGCCGCGCCACTGGGACTGGCTTGCGGCGCAGCCCGGCGGCGCATCGGTCGCCCTGCGGCGGTTGATCGACACGGTTCGCAAGGATGCCGCCACGGCGCAGCGCAGTCGCCGCGACGCCGTCTATCGCTGCATGGCGGCGCTGGCGGGCGACCTGCCGGGGTTCGAAGCGGCATCGCGGGCGCTGTTCGCCGATGATGCGGCAGGCTTTGCAGCGCTGCTCGGCGATTGGCCGGCGGACGTGCGCGACCATCTGCAGGCGATGCTTTAGGCGGACAGCGGCGCCGCCTCTACCGCGTCAAGGAGAGCGTCCCAAGCCATCGCGGTTTCGGCTGTCCAATCAGGGCCGAGCACATCGCGAACGGTCGCAGCAACCATGCCGAAAAAGGTCGCGAACACTGCTGGCGGCACACCATAAGCCGCATGGTTGTCGCGTTCGGCCACCAGCAGGTGCGCCGCCCAGCTGCGTTCGCCGATATAATCGAGAATGGTATCGAAGACCCGTGCCAGCATCTCGCCGCGTACCGCGCCACTGGCATCATTGCAGAATAGCGCTGCCATGTCGGGCTGGGCGGCGAACAGCCGAGCATAGACCAGCGGTGTCGGATCGCCCACCCGTTCGGCGAGCAGCGCCAGCGACGCGGTGATCACATCGGCGTGGGGAAAGGGGCGCGGGTCCATGGAAAGCAGCATGGTCACGCGGATGCGGCGGGGCAAGCCCGTAGTCGAGCCGTGCCGGCGTTGATACGAAAAGGGCCGCCCCCGGGAGGGGCGGCCCTTCTGTTCGGTCGTACAAGCGCAACGATCAGTCGCGCGGGCCGGTCAGGAAGTCGGGCAGGCTGCCGCCTTCCGAAGCGGCTTCGTCAAGCGGCGCGCGTTCCGGGCGCGGGCCGCGATCGTCACGACGGTCGTCGCGGCGCGGGCCACGGTCATCGCGACCCCGGCCGCCATCGCGGCGCGGACCACGGTCACTGCGCGGACCACGATCATCGCCACCTTCACGCGGCGGGCGCGTGTCGGCGATTTCGTCGCCGGTTTCCTGGTCGACAAGGCGCATCGACAGGCGGACCTTGCCGCGTTCATCGACAGCCAGCACCTTGACCTTGACCTGCTGGCCTTCGGTCAGGACTTCCTTGACGTTGGCAACGCGTTCGTTCTTGATTTCGGAGATGTGGACGAGACCGTCCTTGCCCCCCATGAAATTCACGAACGCGCCAAAATCGACCATCGACACGACCTTGCCGGAGTAGATCTTGCCGACTTCGGCTTCCATGGTGATGCCTTCGATCCACTTGCGGGCGGCGGCGATCTTTTCCGGGTCCGACGAAGCGATCTTGACGGTGCCATCATCCTCGATGTCGACCTTGGCGCCGGTCGTCGCGACGATTTCGCGAATGACCTTGCCGCCGGTGCCGATGACATCACGGATCTTGTCCTTGGGCACCTGCATGGTTTCGATGCGCGGCGCGTGCGCCGACATTTCGGTGCGGGTGCTGTCGAGTGCCTTGGCCATTTCGCCCAGGATGTGCTCGCGACCGGCCTTGGCCTGATCGAGCGCGACCTTCATGATCTCTTCGGTAATCCCGGCGATCTTGATGTCCATCTGAAGGGCGGTGACGCCTTCGCTGGTGCCGGCGACCTTGAAGTCCATGTCGCCGAGGTGATCTTCATCACCCAGAATGTCGGACAGGACGGCAAAGTTCTTGCCTTCGAGGATCAGGCCCATGGCGATACCGGCGACCGGCCGCGTCAGCGGAACACCAGCGTCCATCATCGCCAGCGAGGCACCGCAAACGGTGGCCATCGAAGACGAACCGTTCGATTCGGTGATGTCGGACAAAACGCGGATCGTGTACGGGAACGCTTCCTTGGTAGGCAGCATCGGGTGGACAGCGCGCCACGCCAGCTTGCCATGGCCGATTTCGCGGCGACCCGGGGCGCCGAAGCGACCGACTTCACCCACCGAATAGGGGGGGAAGTTGTAGTGCAGCATGAAACGTTCGTAGCGCAGGCCATCGAGGCCATCGATCATCTGTTCGGCGTCCGAAGTGCCGAGCGTCGTGGTGACGATCGCCTGGGTTTCGCCGCGGGTGAACAGCGCCGAACCATGGGTGCGTGGCAGGAAGCCGACCATCGCTTCGATCTGGCGCACCGTCTTGGTGTCGCGGCCATCGATGCGGCTGCCGTCCTTGAGGATCGCGCCGCGGACGATATCGCCCTCCAGCTTCTTGAACAGCTTGCCGGCCTTCTGCTGGGTGGCGCTGTCCTTGTCGGCGAACAGCGGCTTCATCTTGGCCTTGGCATCGGACAGCGCCTGCTGGCGGTCCGACTTCTTGGTCAGCTTATAGGCGGCAGTGACGTCCTTGCCGACGGCCTTCTTGATCTGGGCCAGCATTTCGGTGTTGTCGGGAATGTGCAGGTCCCAAGGGTCCTTGGCGGCCTTTTCGGCGAGCGCGATGATGCCCTTGATGACCGGCTGGATGCCGCGATGGGCAAACATGACGGCGCCGAGCATTTCGTCTTCCGAAAGCTCCTTGGCTTCGGATTCGACCATCATCACGGCATCATGCGTGCCGGCGACGACGAGATCGAGGCGACCTTCGGCAACCTGGGCCTTGGTCGGGTTGAGGATATATTCGCCGTCGTTGAAGCTGACGCGAGCCGAAGCGATCGGGCCCATGAAAGGCACGCCGGACAGGCAAAGCGCAGCCGAAGCGGCGACCATGGCGACCATATCGGCTTCGTTTTCGCCGTCATAGCTCAGCACCTGGGCAATGACGTTGATTTCGTTGTAGAAACCTTCGGGGAACAGCGGGCGCAGCGGGCGGTCGATGAGGCGCGAAGTCAGCGTCTCGTGCTCGGTGGCGCCGCGTTCGCGCTTGAAGAAGCCACCCGGGATGCGGCCGGCAGCGGAGTATTTTTCCTGGTAATGAACGGTCAGCGGGAAGAAATCCTGGCCTTCCTTGACGCTCTTGGCAGCCGTGACGGCGCACAGAACGACAGTTTCACCATAAGTAGCGAGCACGGCGCCATCGGCCTGACGGGCGATGCGGCCGGTTTCAAGGGTCAGCGTGCGGCCGCCCCATTCGATTTCCTGTTTGTGGATCGTGAACATGTTGCGTCTTTCGTTTCGGCGCGCCGGCCCTATTGCCGCCGCGCCTGCCTGCATGTCCGCCAATTGCGGCGGGCGGGCCCCGGCGACCATCGCCGGCGCCCGATAAACGAAAGGCCCCGCAGCAGGGGCCTTTCGGGTTACTTGGCCTGGGTTACTTGCGCAGCCCGAGCTTCGCGATAAGATCGGTGTAGCGCTGGCTGTCGATCTTCTTGAGATAGTCGAGCAGCGAGCGGCGCTTGTTGACAAGGACGAGCAGGCCGCGACGGCTGTGGTTGTCCTTGGCATGAGTCTTGAAATGTTCGGTCAGGTTGGAAATGCGCTCCGAAAGGATGGCCACCTGGACTTCGGGCGAACCCGTATCGTTGGCGGCGCGGGCATTGCCCTTGATGACGTCGGCTTTGCGTTCAGCTGTAATCGACATCGGATACTCCTTGAATCATAGCCAAAAGGCTAAAGGTTGAACCCGCGCAGGACCCGGACCTCCGAAAGGTCGATCTCGACCAGTGCCACGGGAACAGAGCCGTGGCAGGCGAGATAGGTGCCGGGTTTGGCAGGGTGCCCGAAAAGCCTGCGCCCCTGTCGGAGTGCCGCCGCTTCGTCGGGATCAACAGCGAGGGCCGGGATGTCGTCCAGCCCCGCCATCAGTGGCAGGATTACCTGTTCAAGCGTTGGCCCATGCACTTGTTCGGCGAATTTGTCCAGCGTTATCGCGTGTTCGAGCCCGAACGGCCCGGCCCGGGTGCGCCGCAGCATTGCGACATGACCGACGGTGCCCAGTGCCAGTGCAATGTCGCGCGCCAGGCTGCGGATATAAGTGCCTTTCGACACGGTGGCAGCAAAGGTTGCGCTGTCGGTATCGGCAGCGATCAGGTCTAGTTTCAGGATGGTGACGTGCCGGGTGGCGAGCTCGACTGTCTCCCCGGCTCGGGCCAGCGCATAGGCGCGCTTGCCGTCAACCTTCAGCGCCGAATAGGCTGGCGGCACCTGTTCTATCGGCCCGGTAAAGGCTGCCAACACTGCCGCGACCGCTGTCGGGTCGGGGCGATGATCCGAGGTCGCGGTGACCGCACCTTCGGCATCCTCGGTCGCTGTCGCCGTGCCCCACTGCACAGTAAAGTCATAGCCCTTGGTGGCATCGAGCATCCGCCCGGCGAGCTTGGTCGCCTCTCCGATGGCGATCGGCAGCACGCCGGTGGCCAGCGGGTCGAGTGTGCCGCCATGGCCGATACGGTCGGGCCGGATGCCTTGGCCACGCAGGATGCGCTTCACCGCCGCAACGCCTTGCGCCGAGGACAGGCCGAGCGGCTTGTCGAGAATGAGCCAGCCGTTGAGGGTCACAGATACGCTTTGAGCGCGTCCGATTCTTCCCCGGGGAGCAGCGAAAAGATCGCCGTGTCGCGCAGGAAGCCGGTCCAGGTCACCTTGTTGTGGCGCAGCACGCCTTCGGGCTGGCAGCCGAGCTTGCGGACCGCCGCCTGCGACCGCTGGTTGCGGACATCGATGTCGAAATGGATGCGGTGGAACCCCGCCGCCCAGGCATGGCCGATCATCAGGCCCTTGACCGACAGGTTGCAATCGCCGCCGCGCACTTCGGGGGCCAAATAGGTGTAGCCGATGGCGACCGCGCGGTTACCCGGCTCGAGTCCGTACCAACTCGTGCAGCCGACAACGGCATCGTCGACGACGACTGCATAGGCAAATTGCCCGCCCTCGCCAGCGCATTTGCCATCGAACGCCGGGTCGAAATCGTCACCGGTCAGGTTGACCGAATAAATCTCCCAGATCTGTTCGTCGCGGGCGCAGGCAGCGCGCAGGCCGTCGCGATGCGCCTCGACCAGCGGTTCAAGCCGCAGCCTGCCACGCGCCAGCGGCCGGCACAGCTCAGTCTTGCGCGCTGTCGTCATCATCGTCCGTCAACTGCGGCAATCGCACTTCGGGCTCCAGATCGCGGGCGATCGAGGGACGCCGCAGGATGGCATCGATGCGCGCGCCGGCATCATAGCTTTCATCGGCGCGAAACCGCAGGTCGGGCGTATATTTGGTCACCATCTGCCGCGCCACTTCACCGCGCAGATATTTGGCATGGGCAGCCAGCGCCTTGACCACGGCCTGGTCGTCGCCGCCGCCCAAGGCCTTCACGAACACTGTCGCGTGGCGCAGATCGGCGGTCACCCGTACCTCGGAAACCGACACGATCGTGCGTTGCAACAGCTCGTCGCGCAATTCTCCGCGGCCCAGCACCCCGGCGATGGCATGGCGGACCTGTTCACCGATCCGTTGCAGACGGATCGAGCGGCCCTGAGCGTCGGGTGTGGCGCGGACCATCAGGCTGCGGTCCGCGCCACTATGGTCTTACAGCGTGCGTTCACGCGACTCGACCTCGAACGTTTCGACGATATCGCCAGGCTTGACGTCCGATGACCCTTCGATGGTGATGCCGCATTCGAAGCCTGACTTGACCTCGGCCACATCTTCCTTGAACCGCCGCAGCGATGCGATCGAGCCATTGTAGATGATGACATCGTCGCGCATGACGCGGGCCCGCAGGGCCTTTTTGATGAAGCCTTCGGTAACGCGGATACCGGCTGCCTTGCCGGTTTTGCCGGCCTGGAAGACTTCGAGCACCGTCGCGCGGCCGACGACATTTTCGAGCAGTTCGGGGCCGAGCTGGCCGGCCATTGCTGCCTTCACATCGTCGATCAGGTCGTAGATCACGTCATAATATTTCAGCGCCACGCCATCGCGCTGGGCAATTTCGCGCGCCTTGGCGTTGGCGCGGACGTTGAAGCCGATAATCGGGGCACCGCTCGCCTTGGCCAGCGTCACGTCCGATTCGGTTATGCCGCCGACAGACGACAACAGCACCTTGGCCTTGATGAGGTCGGTCGAGATCTTGTTCACCGCCCCGGCAATGGCTTCGGCCGAGCCTTGCGTATCCGCCTTGATGACCAGCGGATAGGTCTGCGCCTTGGCGGCACGCAGCACGCTAAACATGGTTTCGAGGTTCGCCGGTTCCTGCTCGATACGCTTGGCGTTGACCAGCGCGGCACGATATTCGGCGACCTCGCGGGCGCGGGCCTCGTTTTCCACCACCGTGACCGGATCGCCGGCCAGCGGTACGCCGGTCAGGCCGAGCACTTCGACGGGCATCGACGGCAACGCTTCCTTGATCTGGGCGCCCTTGTCATCGACCAGCGCGCGAACCTTGCCCCATTCCTGGCCCATCACGAAAATGTCACCGCGCTTCAGCGTGCCGCGGCGCACCAGCACGGTCGCCAGCGGGCCCTTGCCCTTGTCGAGCCGGGCTTCGATGACCGTGCCTTCGGCGGCGCGGTCGGGATTGGCCTTGAGTTCAAGGATTTCGGCCTGCAGCAGGATCTTGTCGATCAGTTCGTCCAGCCCGGTCTTCTGGGTTGCCGACACTTCGACATCCTGGACTTCGCCGCCCATCGCTTCGACCTGCACGTCATATTGCAGAAGCGCGGTACGGATCTTGTCGGCATTGGCGCCGGCCTTGTCCATCTTGTTGATGGCCACGATCATCGGCACGCCGGCCGCCTGGGTGTGCTGGATCGCTTCGATGGTCTGCGGCATGATGCCATCGTCCCAGGCGACGACGAGCACGACGATATCGGTGATCGAGGCACCGCGTGCGCGCATCTGGGTGAAGGCTTCATGGCCCGGCGTGTCGAGGAAGGTGATCTTGTCCTTCGATTTTGTCGTGATCTGATAGGCGCCGATATGCTGGGTGATGCCGCCGGCTTCACCCTTAACGACACTGGTGCCGCGCAGCGCGTCGAGCAGCGAGGTCTTGCCGTGATCGACATGACCCATGATCGTCACTACCGCAGGGCGCGGCAGCAGATGATCGTCGACATCGGCTTCGCCGACCATGCCAATTTCAACATCCGATTCGGACACGCGGATGATGTTGTGGCCGAATTCGTTGAGCACCAGCTCAGCGGTATCCTGGTCGATTTCGTCGACCGCAGCCGCCGGCATGCCCATGCGGGCGAGCAGGCGCACGACATTGGGGGTGCGTTCCGCCATGCGGTGCGCGAGTTCGGCGACGGTGATGCGGTCGGGCACGGTCACGTCCTTGACCTGCTTGGCCTGCGAACCCAGCTTGCCGCGTTCCTTTTCGCGCGAACGGCGCAGCGCCGCCAGCGAGCGGGTACGCACCGAATCATCCGATTCGAGCGCGCGGGTGACGGTCAATTTGCCTGACTGACGGCGGTCATCGCCCATGCGTAGCCGTGCTGGCTTGGCAGCAAGGTCGGGCTTGCGGCCGGGCAGGGCGCGGACGCGCAGCCGTTCTTCTTCCTGATCGAGTTCGACCAGCGACATCGGTGTTTCGGCAACCACGACATCGGGGCGCGTGGCGAGTTCTTCCTCGCGCAGTCGCTTTTCCTCCAGCCGCAGGCGCTCGACTCCGGCGGCTTCGGCCTTGTCGGCCTCCTCGCGGATGCGGGCTTCCTCGGCGGCGCGCAGCCGATCCTCCTCGGCCTGGCGCAGCATCAGCGCGAGCCGCTCCTGCGGGGTCAGATTGTCGCGCGGTGGGGCGCGACGCGGCTCGGGAGTGCGTGCGGACGGGCGTGCGGACGGGCGGGCGGCAGGCGCCGCCGGCTTTGCGACTGGCGCTGCGGTCACGGGCGGCGGCGATACCGGGGCAGGTGGCGCCGGCGGTGCCGGTGTTTCGATTTTGGTTTCAGGCGGCTTGGGGGCGGGCGCCCGCTCGACCGGACGGAAACCCGGTGCCGGTGGCAGCGGCGGGGCGCGTTCGACCACCGGCAAAGGCGCGGGTTCTTCGCGGACCGGGGCTGGCATTGAGGCTGGGGTCGCTACAGGCGGCAGTGCCCGGGCGACCGGCGCTGCGGCCGGTGTTTCGATGACTGGCGGCGGCGCCGGCGGCGTTTCGACCGGTGCCGGATCACCCGGGCGATGCAGCACGCGCGCGCGCTTCACTTCAACGACCACCTGTTTGGTGCGGCCATGGCTGAAGCTTTGCTTTACCTTGCCGACCTCGACAGCCTTGTTGAGGCCGAGGGGGGCTCGCATGCCGAGCTTGGGTTTGTTGTCGTCACTCATACAGTCGCGCCTAATGCCTTTCGATCCCGGCTTCGGCAACAGCCGAACCGGTCTGGTATTCCTCGGTTTCGGCATTAGCCAAACCGGTTGGGTAATTTTCGGTTTCGGCGCGGGCCGAACCGGAAGGGTCGTCATTTTCGTCTGCTGCGTTCACCTTCGTGCCGTTGAAGGCCGCCCAGCGTTCCAGCGCTTCGATGACCCGCGCAGCGCTGGCGGCATCGGATATTGCCGCATGTACAACATTTTCGCGACCAAGGGCCATGGACAATTGGTCCCGGCCAACCGGCAGCACGAGCGACACCGTATCGGGCGAAGCGCCGCGACGTTTGGCCTCCAGCTTGCCCATGCCATCAGCGCGGGCATCACCGGCGTGCAGCAGCAGCCGCACCTTGCCCTTCAACAAGGCTTCACCGATCCGCTCGCTACCCCAGATAAGGTTGCCTGATTTATTTTCCAGTCCCAACCGGTCGAGCGCGCGGCGTTCCAGCCCGGTGGCGATCTGGTCCGGCAGGTTGTCGGGCAGTTTCAGGTCATTGGCCTTGAACGCCCGTGCCAGTGCGCCGCGCAGCTTGCCTTTGGCGAGCGCCGTTTCGAGCAGCCGGCGATCGGCGACGATCCACGCACCGCGGCCCGGCAACCTGGTCGACAGATCGATAGCCACTTGCGAATCGGGACCGACAGCGAGGCGGATGAGCGTTGCGCGCGGGCCATGTGCGCCCGTCAGGATACAGCGCCGTTCGGGCGCCGCCGCGGCATCGCTGGCCGGCGCAGATCCCCCGTCGGTGCCCGTTGCGGGCCCCGCCAGTGCTGCATCCTTGTCAGACGTCAGATGCTCATCGTGTTCCATCCGCGGGTGCGTCCTCCCCGGCGGTGGGTTCGTCAAACCAGTGCGCGCGCGCGGCCATGATGATGCGGTTGCCATCATCTTCGGACAGGCCAAAATCCTTCAGCACACCAATCGATTTCGACACGAGTTCGTCGGTGGCCAGATCGCCCAGGTCATCAAGGGTCTTGATGGCTTTCTTGCCCAGCACGACAAGCATGGCTTCGGTCAAGCCCTCGATGCCGGCGAGCGCGTCCTCGACACCCAGCGCTGTGCGTTCCTCGCGCGCGGAAGCTTCGCGGCGCTCGAGCGCTTCGATGGCGCGCTTTTGCAGTTCGCCGCCAAGGTCCTCGTCAAAGCCTTCGATGCTGGCGATTTCGGACAGGTCGACATAGGCGACTTCCTCCAGCTCCGAGAAACCTTCGGCAACCAGCAACTGGGCCAGCGTCTCATCGACATCGAGTTCGCTTTCGAACATCGCCGATTTTTCAGTGAATTCCTTCTGGCGGCGCTCGCTTTCGTCGGCCTCGGTCATGATGTCGATCTGGCGGCCGGTCAACTGCGAGGCGAGACGGACATTCTGGCCGCGGCGGCCGATGGCGAGTGAAAGCTGGTCATCGGGAACGACGACATCGATGCGATTGTCTTCCTCGTCCATCACCACCTTCGACACTTCGGCCGGCTGCAATGCGTTGACGACAAAGGTCGCGACATCGGGCGACCAGGGGATGATGTCGATCTTTTCGCCCTGCAGTTCCTGCACGACGGCCTGGACGCGGCTGCCCTTCATGCCGACGCAGGCACCGACCGGATCGATGCTCGAATCGCGGCTGATGACGCCGATCTTGGCGCGGCTGCCGGGATCGCGGGCAACGGCCTTGATCTCGATGATGCCGTCATAGATTTCGGGCACTTCCTGGGCGAACAGCTTCTTCATGAAGTCACCGGCCGAGCGCGACAGGAAAATCTGCGGGCCACGCGCTTCACGGCGCACGCTGGCGATCAGGGCGCGGACGCGGTCACCGGGCTTGAGCACTTCGCGCGGGATCTGCTGGTCGCGGCGGATGACACCTTCCGCCTTGCCGAGATCGACGACGACATGGCCAAATTCGGCGCGCTTGACGAGGCCGGTGATGATTTCGCCGGCGCGGTCCTTGAATTCTTCATATTGGCGGTCACGCTCGGCATCGCGGACCTTCTGGACAATCACCTGCTTGGCGGCTTGCGCTGCGATGCGGCCGAATTCAACGGGCGGCAGCGGATCGACGATGAAGTCGCCCAATGCGGCGTTCTTGTCCTTCTTTTGCGCGCCCTTCAAATCAATCTGCTTGAAGAAGTCCTCGGGCTCCTCGACGACTTCGAGGACGCGCCAGAGCCGCGTTTCGCCGCCCTTGGGATCGATCTTGGCGCGGATATCGTTTTCGGCACCATAGCGGGCCCGGGCGGCGCGCTGGATGGCGTCTTCCATCGCCTCGATGACGATGGTCCGGTCGATCGATTTTTCGCGCGCCACAGCATCGGCGATGGCGATCAGTTCGGCGCGGTTGGCAGTGATGGCAGTGGCCATGATGTCAATCCTCAGTCGTATCGTTGTCGTTATCGGCGGCGTTTTCGTCGTCGGCTGTGTCGGGCAGTTCGATCAGGTCATCCGCACCGCTGGCATCGAGCGGGCGCGTGGCGTTGATCAGTTTCGGTGTCAGCACCAGCTTGGCAGCGCTGATCGCGGCGAACGGCAGGGCGATCGTCCCGACGCTCTTCACATCTAACGAAACCATATCACAATCGATGCCGATGATCACCCCATGGGCGCGGGCCCGGCCATCGGCTGGCGGATCGAGCTTGAGCCGGACTTCATGCCCGGTCCATTTTGTCCAGTCTTCGCGGCGGGTCAGCGGCCGGTCGATGCCGGGCGACGATACTTCCAGCGCATATTCGGAATCGATCGGGTCGGCTGTTTCGAGCGGCAGGTCGAGCGCGCGACTGATTTCGGCGCACTGGCCCAGCGTCAACTGCCCGGTGGAGCGATCTTCGGCCATTACCTGCAGCGTCATGTCGCCGGGTTTGCCGGTCAACTGGATGCGCACCAATGCATAACCCAGGTCGGTGACCACGGGGGCGATGATGGCGTCAAGCGTCGCAGCAAGGTCGGCAATGGTCAAAAATGGTCCCGTATTCAGATGTGGCAGCGTCAGCACCGATAGCGGCGGGCGGGGCGACCCCGGCCGACCTCCATGCGGTTACCCATGTAGAGATGGCATCCCTATAGGCGCAGCCGCCGGGTCGGGCAAGCACCGATGCACGGTGGTTGCGGACCATGAGGGGGAGTCCTAGGGTTTGTCAGGGGTCCATCACGGAAGGACTGGCCATTATGGACATGATGCAGCGGATGCGGTGCCTTGGCGTGCTGCTGTTGTTCGGGATTGCAGCCCCGGTGCTGGCGCAAGCGACGCCGGACAAACCCGATGGCAAGGGCAGCGACCTCGACAAGTTGGGCAACACCGCTGAAAACATCGTTACCAAGCCGTTCAAGGACCTCAACCTGCTGAAGACCGATATCCCGCCCGAAATGCTGGCGATGATGAAAGACCCCTATTCGTTGCAAGGCATCAAGGGTTGCAGCCAGTACAAGGTGGCGATCGGCCGGTTGACTGACATGCTCGGCCCCGATGTCGATTCGGCAGCGGCGACGAGCAAGGGCCAGAATGCTGGCGAATTTGCGCTCGGCGCCGCCGAATCGGTGGCCGGCGGCCTCATCCCCGGCGCCGGCCTCATTCGCAAGCTCTCGGGGGCCGAGGCGGCGCAGAAAAAGGCCCAGGCCGCTGTGCTGGCCGGGCAGTTGCGCCGCGCCTATCTGAAAGGTTCGGCGCATGCCAAGGGTTGCAAGGTCTGAACGCGCCTGTCGTCCGCTTCTGACCGGCGGCTCGCGCGCCGTCGGCAAGCTGTCACGGCTTGCGGTCGGCGAGCGGATGACGCGTATTGACCAGGGTGACCAGCGTTTGCGACGCAACATGCGTGTAAATCTGCGTCGTCGCGATATCGGCGTGGCCGAGCAGGGTCTGCACGGTGCGCAGATCCGCGCCGCCTTCTAGCAGATGGGTGGCAAAGGCGTGGCGCAGCACATGCGGGCTGACCCGTTCCGGCGGGATGTCGGCAGCGGCGGCCAGGCTCTTGACCAGTTGGTACAGCCGCAGCCGGGTCAGATGCGTATCGCGCCGCGAGGGGAACAGATAACGCGCCGCCGCCGGCACCTGTTCGGCATGCGCCGCCACCGCCGCATCGGCGCGGGCCCCGATCGGCACCAGCCGTTCCTTGCCGCCCTTGCCGGCGAGCACGATGAAGCCGCGCCCCGGCCGCACCGCGTGGCGCGGCAGCGACACCAGTTCCGTGGCGCGCAGCCCCGACCCATACAGAAGCTCGATCAGCGCCGTCAGCCGCAGCACGCGCGGATTGCCCGGGTCTGTCGCCTGTTGTTCGGTCAGCGCCGCGAACAGCCGGTCGACATCGCGAGGATCGAGCGTTTTGGGCAGCGGTCGCGCTGCCACGGGCTGGGCCAGGTCACGCCCCGGATTGTCGGGTCGCAGGCCTTCGCCGGCGAGAAAACCGAGGAATTGGCGTACCGCTGATGACTTGCGCGCCGCCGAGGCCCGCGCCAGCGCGGCCCAGTGCACCGACAATTGCGCCAGGGCACCGGCATCGGCCCGGCCCAGACCACCGTCGAGCCAGACGCTCGCCTGCGCCAGATCACGGCCATAGGCGAGCAAAGTATTCTTTGCAGCACCGCGTTCGGCGGCGAGCATGTCGAGGAACAGCGCGATCAAACGCTGATCCCCTGCCACCCCGGTCATCCCCGCGTCATCACTTCGGCGGCGATGAGCCGTGCTTCGGCGGCATGGCCGGTGCGGACCAGCGCCGTGACGATGTGATAGAGGTGCAACGGCGGCAGGTCGGCAAGCGCGCCCTGCACGCCGCTGGCGGCCAGGATGGCGACTTCGCCGCTGCGTCCGGCGGTAGCAGCAGCAGTGATGGCGCGGGTCCAACTGTTGGTGGCGCGCGGCAGCAACTCGTCGCGCAAGCCCGTCCAGCCGCCGCCCTGCGCTTGGCCCAATCCGGCAAGCGCCGCCAGCAACAGCGCTGCCCGGCGATCATCGGCGCCGCTTTGTGTCCGCCAGGTCTTGAATTCGTCGCTGTCGATCGGCACGCCGCCACTGCCGGCGGCAAGCAATGCCCAGGCAGTGGCGCGCACCTTGCCGCCCGCCTCGTCGGCAACGGGCCACCAGCGCCGCGCCGTATCGGCCTGGCCGATGGCAAGCAATGCCGCGATGATATCGGTACTGGCATCGGAAGCCGCCGCCCCGACCGGCAACCGCGCGGCGGCATTGCCCGATTCGATCAGCGCGCCATAGCGCCCATCGGCGTCCTCGCCGCTGGCCCAGATCGCCTTTATCGCGTCTATCCGGTCATTCAGGCTGGCCCCGGCAAAGGCGGTACGCAGCCGTCCCGCCGGCGTATCGGCGGCATCGCCGGCAGACAGGGCTGCAATGCCACTAACCAGTTCATCGGCCGATACGCTTCCGAGCACGGCC